>NZ_JCBANH010000101.1:0-23766 GCF_059760925.1 Achromobacter sp. 1011791174 | reverse complement strand
ATATAGTATCAACAGATTTCTCAAGGAACGAGAATTTAAATCTGTATCCTTGGATCATCCAAATATGGAAATAGGCTCATTCTCCATATCCAACTCAAGCCTTCAAATGATTACACTTCAGTTCACCGCACTTGGATTCTTTGAATTTTCAAATACGGAGGACCAAGATGGTCGCATACTAAAACTCGTAGAGCTAACATCAAAAGGATATGATCACCTCATAAAAACGAGTGCAGTCAAGCGTGGCATTCTCGCCAGAGCATCAGACGATGAAGAATACGAAACCGATAGTATTTCTTAGGATCTTCACAAATTGGCGAATTGGGGTTTTCCGAGAAATTTCTAATTCACTCACAAATTCCGATTACCGCGCCTCGCCTCCAACCCGGAGAGCTTCCCAATCATCCCCTGCATAACCTCATAGTTCGAAACCCCATCGCAAAGCTACAATGCCAATCCAGCGTCAGGATTCAATATCCCCCCCCCGGCGGTCAGACCTTCAAAAACCGTCCTAATGAAGTCCAGATACGATTCAAACGGTAAGGACCTCGCCTCCTCCGACCCTAGAAAATTCGGCTCGCATAGACTTTCTCCAAAGCTAGCCTAGTCAACAGTCTGTCATAGGCAGGCAGTAGAAACGACATACTCCGGGGTCTGATTACCGCCGCACGTGCCGAATTTAGTCCGGCCGAGCCTTGCCCTTCCCCCACCAACCCTCAAACTCCTCACGCGCAATCTCACACTCCGCCAGCTCCGGATCCCACAAATCCTCCGGAGGATTGAAAAGCCAATCCTCCGGCCCGCTACGTTCCGCCTCACCACCCGCCGACACAACAACCTGCCGCGTGCGATACCCCTGCTCGTCGTACTCGAAGAAATAGATTTCCTGTTCCTCCGGATAATCCTTCCTGATATAGACGCTGCCGCGCCCAACCAGCGCCCCGAATTTCGGGCTGGCTCGCTGAACCCGGCGCTGCTCCTCCAAATCATCAAGCCCAGCAGGCGCGGGATCGCCAATGCGAAGCGACGGAATGTCCGCGAATCTCTCCGTCTCCCCGTCAGCCGGCTCAACGATCATGACTTCGGCATAGGTCTGGATGATCGCCTCTGCCGAGGGAGCCTCGATCCACCACCACAGGGAGCCCATGCCGTAGTCGTGGGCCACAAGGAATCTCTTCATTCTGCAAACTCATCCGGATAGGTAATCAGGTCGGCCGCGTCGGACACCCAGGCATCCTTGTCCTGCCGATAGGCGAACAGCCGCTGGCGCATCTCCGGGGTCCATCCGCAACGGGCCGACATTTCGCACAACATGCCCAGGCCGATGCGCCGCATGCGGGCGTTGCGCTCGGCGCCAAGCGACGCTTCAACCTGGGCCAGCGCTTCCAGGCGCGCGCCGGTCGCTGTCTCGGAAAGCGCGTCCAGGACGTCTCCAACGACGCCGGGGTGCATCAATTCCGCCGCATCGAACTGCCGCGCAATCGCCAGCGCGGCCTCCGGATTCAATACCGAAAACGCCAGCCGGAGCGCCAGTCCCGGATGCCAGCGCCTCGCCAGCAAGGCCTCGACCAGCAGGCTCGCCGACGCGCCCAGTTCCAGCAGGCCAGATCGCGTCTGCCGCCGGTACGAGTTCACGATGGCGGCCAATGACTGTGCCCGCGTCGCGGCCGCGAAACTGCTGGCCAGTTCACGCGGCTGGTTTCTCGCGTGGATGCCCAGCAGCGCGCTGGCCGCGAGTTCAACCCGCGAGACATCGACGTCATCGAGCTGTGCGGCCAGCGCTTGGTACAGCGAGGGCTCGCCTTCGCCGGGCGGCATCGCGATCAGTCTTTCCAGGGTTTCCTTGCGGACTTGCGCATCGGCGTGTCCGAGCAGCAATGCCAGATGCCTGCTCAAGGCGCGCTGGCCGTCCGGGGAAAGTCCCGTCGGCGGAATGCGGATGGTCGCGCGCGCGAGCGCCGGCTGCTCGCTGCGCGCGGCGGCATGCAATCGCTGCCAGACTTCGGGATGATCGAGGAAATTCCAGTACGCCCGCATCAAGGCAATCGCCACGTCCGGATGCAGCTTGCCTTCGCCTTCGATGCGGGCCAGGAAGGCAAAGGCGTCGTCCGTCCTCAGATCGCCGGCGAGCCGGATGATCTCCTTGGCCACGGTGACCTTGCCTCGCGGCACGCGGGCGAGCAGGTCCAGCACTTGCGACGGGCGCAGGTTCATCAAGGATCGCCGCAAGGCATAGATGGCGACGCGGGCCCGGTTGTCATCCAGCGCCTGCATCAGCTCCGGCACGCCACGTCCGGCGTCGGCGCGCCCCAGCGCCTCCAGCGTCTTGTCGCGCAGTCCCTGGTCAGGCGCGTCCAGGCGCGCAAGATGAACCAGCGGCGCCAGGTCGATGGACGGCATGGCCGCGTAGCGCTCGACCGAACCGTAGAGTTCCCAGGCATTGCGCTGCGTGCTGGTAAGGATCCTGACCAGTTCGTCGGCATAGCATTGCTGCTGCGCGGCCGTCCAGCGCGAGAAACCGCTGTCGAAGGCGGGCAGGAACGCCGCCTTGCCGCTCGGAAAGCGTCCCTTGTACACGCGCGCGCTCAGGAATGGCGTCAGCAGGTCCTGCCTGTGCAGATGCAGATGCCAGGACACCGCTGAAACCTGGATCCAGCTGGGATCGTCCTGCACCAGGCGGGGAATCAATTCTGCGGCCCGCTTGCGCAGTCCGAGCCGCGTCAGCGCCTCCAGCCCCGAACGGGCCACGTTGCCGCGCTTGTCATGGGTCAGGTCGGCGAGCAGGTCGATGAACAGATCCACGGCCTTCACGCGGCAGCCGAAGCCGAAGATCAGTTGCAGCGCGACCGGGGCGCGTTCCCGCCGGATCCACGTGTCGAGCAGGCTCATCAAGTGCGGGGCGATCCCGATCAACTCGCCATCGCTCATGCGGGATTCCCAATGCCCGTAGCGCAGATTGCCCATGCTGCCCATGCGTTCCACCAGACGGGGCAGCGTCTCGGCCACGAAGGCCGCATGCGCGGCGATGATGGCCATCAACCACTGCGTGGCGGTCGCCATGGTCTGGTGCGAGCAGTCCCGGGCGCGCAGCGCGGCATCGATCAGCGCGGTAAAGCCGGGCAGATGCGCGGCTTCCCAGCGCGACGGCGGCAGCGCCGCCAGGGCCGTCAACATGGCCAGCCGCACGGGGTCCTGCTCGTTCTCACGCGCGCGGCAGAAATCCAGGATGGCGGGCAGGCTCGAGGCCTCGTACCGCCCCGCCCCGACCACCGCGGCCACGGCCTGCGCGCGCAGCTCGCCATCGGGTTGCGACAGAAAGGGCTGGGCCAGGGCCAGCGCCTCCTGGAACGGCAGGCAGGACAGATAAGGCAGCCGCGCCATCGGCTCGGCGGCCAGCAGCCGCAGCGAGAACGCGTGGCGCGCTTCGGTCTGCCTGGCCGCGCTGGACAAGGCCTGCACGAAGGCGAGCGGCAGCGCCCCGCTGTGCTCGCGCCAGGCTTCGCCGCCCTGGCGGTAGAGGGCGTCACGCTGGCCGGCATCCAGGTGTGGAAAGACCTCATGCAGGTTGGGCAGCGCGTCGGCCGCCAACAATTCGCAAAGCGTGGACGCATCCAGGCGCTTCAGGGCCTGCGCCGTGAGCGCGATGCGCTGCCTGCCGCCCAGGCCCGCGATGAGCGCGGCGATTTCCTTCGGGAATATCGACCCGTAGCGCGCCAGCGGCAAGTCATGGACCGGCATCCGGGTGAACGCCGCGCGCAGCAGGCTCAAGCCGGCATCCGGGTCGCTGCGCAACATGCGATAGAGCGAGGCCCGGATGGCCAGGCGCAGGACATAGGACGGATTGCCGGACTGCTCCAGTGCATGGGTCAGCCTGTCGCGCACGAATCCGGGCAAGCGTTGGGCCAACGTCGCCCACTGCGGCGCGTCAAGCGCGGCCATCTGCTCGGCGTCCAGATGCCGCTCGATGAATGCATCGGTCGTCCAGGAAAGCAGATGACGGCGCGCGGTCCCTGCGAGTGTCGGGTAGACGGCGTCGTTCACCTGGCCCCGTCCGGACTGCCAAAGCCGGCAGGCCAGATCCACGCGGCATGGCTTCGTCAGATCCGGCATCAGCCGGATCAATATCTCATCGGGCAAGGCCCGCGCGGCCAGCCGGGCGGCGCGCGATGCCAGCATGGGCGAGGGATCGGCGAGCATCGTGACAATCAGATCCTCCGCGCAGGAACCGCTGGCCGACATCAGCGCCAACAGCCGCTCGTAGTGGATCTCCGATTGCGCCAGGGATTTCAGGTCTTCGGCGAGATGGGCATCCGTGAGGGAGTCACGACCGAGTTCGACCATGCGCCGGTAGCGTTGATCATGGCTCAGGGAGGCGACGTCCGCGAGGATGCGCTGCACGGACGGGCGGTGTTTTTTCAACGAGGGCGTCATGGTCGATGGTGGGTGAGGCTGCACTGGATGGGGCAAGGCGCGGGTCAAACCGCGCGGCCAAGGTGGTTCGACGAGAATAGCAAATCGCTTCGATCAAGCCGCGGGTCTGAATTCGCGGCATGCGCCTGCGGCATATTCGGCGTTTTCAAGGGGATGGCCGCTGGCCGCAGCACACCGGGAAGCCAGCGCCGGCATGACAGATTTACAAATGCCGATGACTGCAAACCATCTCCAGCCCGGCAAGTTTCCCGATCATCCTGGCCAGCCCCTGCGCACTCGCCTCATCCACTCCCTCCAGCCTCACCATCCGAAACCCCATCGCCAGGCTGAAATGCCAATCCAGCTCCAGGATCCGGTAATCCCTCCCAGCCTCCGCGCAGTGCCACCGCACGCCCGGATCCTCATACGCTGCTCCGATGAAATCGATATGCGAACCGAACGGCGGCAAGGACTCCAGCGGTTCATCCGAACCCGGCAAACTCGGCTCGCACAGATTCTCGCCCACCGCGACGCGGGGCGACGGCCCGTCATAGGCCAGCAGCATCAGCGGAATACTCCGGGGATCCGCGTCATGGTCGGCGCGCACATCGGCGCTCAGATATTCCCTGGCCGCCGGTCCCAGGCAGTATTGTGGGCTATGCCAGTCGCTGCCCTCGTCGTCGGCATACAGATCCCCCAGCGTGATGCCATGGCTGGCCAGCAGCGCCACGGTTTCTTCCAGGGTGTCGTTGTGGCGGATGGGAATGTCCGGGGGCAGATAACCGGCGCGCGCATACAGGGCGATCACGTCGCCCGGCGTGCGCATGTGTTCGTCGTATTGATATGAGCCTTCGTGCAGGCTGGCCAGGCCGAAGCTCAGGTTGATCAGGGCGCGGCGGGGAATGTCCTGGCCGCGCGGTTCAAGCACGTAGCCGCCTTCCAGCAATCTGGCTTCCAGCGCGCGCCAGTCGGGCGGCGGCAGATGCATGTCGCGCGGAAACAGGAATTGGTGGTGTTCGGACATGGGCGGGACTCCTGCTAGAGCGGGGATCAGGGCAGGAAGCCATCGCCAGAATGTGCGCGATTATCCCGCCGTGATGATCGTGGGAAACGCTGGTGAGGTAAATCAGACAGCCCGCCGACGTGGAATCAGGCGGGCCGTGGTCGGACGAATGCCGCCGGTTATTGGGGCTAACCGGCTGCGTTGCGAGCAGCGATCAATTCGCCTTTTCGTCCTCGCCCTTATACCCGCTGATATACGCGCGCCCCGAGCAGCGCACCGTGGCCACGCAGGTCAGGCCGTTGCTCTTGGCGTTGCAGGTTGCGCGCGCTTCATTGCGGGCGGCGACGGGGTCGGTGTTGAGCGCCGTGAAACCGGTGCCGCGACCTTCGCTGCCCTTGCCCCAGGCCATGCCGACGCAGGTGTCGGTATAGGTGAGCACGGTGCGGCACCCCTTGCAATCTTCCCATTTGAGCAGGGCGTCGACGGCCTGTTTCTCGGTGGGATAACCGTCGGCGTAGGTCAGCGCGCCGGTTTCCATTTCGGCGACCGAGCCCCAGTAGCCGCGCGAATCCAGTTTGGCGGACAGCGCTTCGAGCTGGGCGGGCGTGGCGGTGTAAGGGGCCTTCAGGTCGGCTTCGCTATAGCCGGGGCCGGCGCACAGCGGCATGGCGGCCAGTTTGCATTTGCCGTCGGCGCTGTCGTTGGTGCAGGTGCGGATGGCTTTCTTCGCGGCGATTTCGGCCGAGACGCTATTGCCCCAGAACAGATCGTTACGCGAGTTGCGGGCCAGCGCGACGCAGCTGTCGGAGAAGGCGGTGACGCTCTTGCAGCCCTTGGCGCCTGCCTTATTGCATTTGGCCAGCGCGCCTTGCTTGGCTTCGCCGGCCGAGGTTTCCGGCATGACCCAATACAGCTTGGCCTGGGCTTCATCGGTGGCGACGGCGCCGTACAGCGCCTCGGCGTGGGCGGCGGGCGCGGCCAGCATGGACAGGGCAAGCGCGCCGGCGGTGGCGAAGGCGGCGCCGGAGGCGCGGAACAGGGCAAGCAGACGCGCGGGCATCATCGTTTTGCGGTATCCAGTAAGTAAGGTGCGGCGTGCTGGAAACAAGGCATTTTCGCGAGCGCGCGAAGGAATATGCGCGAGCCACGAAACGCGCGAATGTTATCACGCAGGTGTTTGACTCCCGCACGCGGTGCGCGCTCGTTTGGAAACAGAACTTAACGAGTTTCACGGGTTATGCCATGCAATATGGCGCGGTCTTTCCGTTAACATGACGCACCTTCGGCGCGGGTTTTTCCCGCGCCTGTCGATCGCATTGGTAATAGGCCGGCGGCAGTACGCCAGCGGCAGCACGCCAGATATAGAGGGAGCACGTAGCGCATTATGAAGACATCGCGACTTCGTTCGGTATGGCGGCCGGCGCAGGCCCTGCCGGTGTTGCTGGCGGCGGCCGCCCTGGCGGGTTGCGCGCCGATGCCGACGGGCGGCAGTTCGACGCTGCCCTCGATCTCGAACATGTTCTCGCAGGGGCTGTCGCTGTCGCCCAGCGTGAACGTGGCCAAGAATATGAAGGGCCGTCCGGTGGCCGATGCGATCACCGCGCTGGGCGAGCCGTCGACCAAGCGCGCGGTGGGCAACACGATGGAGCTGGTCTGGTCCGATTACCAGACCGCGCCATATACCGAATGGGTGTCCACCGGCTCGTCGCAGCAGGTGGTGGGCATGATTCCGGCCACGGCGACCACCGCGGCCACGCCGGTATTCCAGCAGAGCAATAGCGGGTATTACGGCAATCGCACCAAGGTGTATGAATGCAAGGTGGTGATGCGAATGCAGGACAGCATCATCATCGACAGCCAGGTGGACGGCAATGTTTGCCCCGAGTTCATCAATGCCTTGCGCAAGTGGGCCGGCGAGCGCGAGGCCAGCAATTATCGCAAGTAGCCGCGCGGGATAATCAGGCGGGGATGCCGGATTATCCCCGGCGTCCATCCGCGCCCGTCTCGTTCCATGACCGATCTCTTTCCATCACGCGACACGCCGCTCGCGGATCCGCTTGCGGCCGCGTTTCCGGCGGAGATCCGCGAGGACGTGAGCGGCGTGAGCGCGCTGTCGCGCGGTTGGTCCAGGCTGATGCGGCCTGGACCCCGCCCTTCGTGGCGCAGCTTTGCGGCGAATACGTGATGCAGATCCTGGAGACGGCCGAGGCCCATCTGCCGACCTGAGCGCTGCCGGCGTCCCGCCTCAGAAGCGCCGATAGACGAAAGCCTCTCCCCCTATTCCCTGCCTGGCCCCGAACTGGCCTTGCGCGCTCAGGCGCAGCGACCAGGACGGCGATGGCTCCCAGCGCGCGCCCGCTTCCAGCACCGTCGCGCCGCCATTGGTGTCCGCGCCCTGCAAGGCCTTGCCATCGAGCCGCGCGCGCACCTCGGTCCTGGCGTCCTGCTCCCAGGCCGCGCCCGCATAGAGGCGCGTCTGGTCGCCGGCCGCGTAGACGTAGCGCGCGCCCAGGCGCGTGCGCAGCGCCTGCGTGGCGTCATAGCTGAGCTGGTCGCCCGCGTCGTTGCGCACGGAATCGCCGCCCAGCCGTTGCCACTGCAGGCGGGCATAGGCGTCGAGCTGGCCGCGCTCGCTCAACGGCATCACATGGCCCAGCATGGCGTGGGCGCCCCAATAGTTCGAACGACTGCGGTAGTTGGTGCTGCCGTCGATGTCGTCGGTATAGCTGCCGCGCATGCGTCCGCTGCGCAGCGAGGCCTCGGCATACGTGCCGCCCAGGAACCAGTAGCGCGCCAGGATGCCCACGCCGACGTTGTCGACGCGGCCCTTGCCCTCGGCCGACAGGCCGCCCGACGAAGCCTGGCCGCGATAGCGGGTGCGCCCGGCCTCGACCAGCGGCGCCACCACGTAGTCGCCAGCGGCGGTGGCGCCGCCCAGGGCGTAGCCGAACACGGCGTTGGCGCGGTCCAGCTTGAGGTTCTTGTCGGTGTAGCGGGTGTGGCCCAGGTCCGGACTGAAGAACAGGCCGCGCCGCTCGGGGCCGCGCAGGTCGGCGGCCGACAGCATGCCGCCGCTGTCGGCCAGCGCGCCGATGCCGGCGCCGATGGACTGCGGGTAGAGTTTGTTGGCGGCCAGCGTCAGATTGGTGGCGGCCAACGTGGCGGTCAGCGCGGACGCGCTCTGCACATCGAACAGGTAGCGGTACGCGCCATACTCCAGGATGTGGGAGCCCGGGTTGGCGACCGTGCCGGTGGTGGCGCTGATGAGCGTGATGCGGTCGCCCGGCAGCAGGCGCTTGAGCGGGCCGGCGGCCTGCATGGCCACGGTGGCGCCCTGCGTGGCGATCGGCGCGCTGGCGCGCAGCATGGTGGTGCCGTTGACGGCGTCGGCGGGCAGCAGGAAGCTCAGCTGGCCTCCGTTGGCGGACAGGGCCGGGCCCTGATAGGCGGCATTAGACCCGAGCACGGTGATGCCGCCCTGGAAGCCGAAGCCGCCGTTGCCGGCGATGGTCAGCGCGTTGCCGCCGCCGAACAGCAGTTGGCCCAGCTGCACGCCTTGGCCGGTGGCGGCGTTGTAGGGCTGGGTGTTGTCGAACGTCAGCTGGGTGCTGGTGTCGCGCAGATCCAGCGTGCCGATGCTGACGCGACTGGCGTCACTGAAGGTCGCTGCCGGGCTGCGCAGCACGCCGGCGGCAAAGACGGCCTGACCATAGGGACTGCCGGCGATCGCGTTGCCGGGCAGCGCGGCCCCAGGCTCGCCGGCCACGACCAGTCCGTCCTGGTGACGGATGTAGAGCGTCCCCGCCACCGACAGCGTGGCGGATCCGGCGGCGGCGTAGGCGGGTGCGTCGATGGCGGTCTCGCGGAACTCCAGCACGGCGGGTCGGGCAGCCACGTAATGGGTGCCCGCCAGCACGCTGACCGGACCATCGCTGGTCACGTTGGCGCTCGCCTGCAGGCTGCTGTTGCCCCCCTTGGCGACACCGTTGAACCTGATGTCCCGCCCAGGGCGTCCCACCTTGGCCGATCCCGCTTGCAGCGTGATGCCCTGGGCGACGCGCAGGTCGCCTTGCGCCACATACTGCACGGACTGGCCCGTGGCCTGCGCGGTATCCGAGGCGCTTCGGGTATTCATGATGTCCGCCGAGCCCGCCTGCAACGCCAGGCCGCCTCCGATGACGCTGTCTCCGGTGACGCGGATCCGCATCACGCCGGCATCCGATGCCCGGCCGTCGCCGACCGCGCGCGCATCGCCCATGCGTATCACGTTGGCGTCGGTGCCATGCAGGGTCGTGTCGCCGGCCACGGCCAGCTTGCCGCCCACGTCCAGCGTGACGGGACGCCACCGGGCCGAGGCCAGGACATCCTCGGACGATTGGTTTTCCGCCAGGGCCTGACCGCCGAACAATTCCAGGCGGCCCGCGACGGATGCGTCGCCGCCCACCGTCACCTGGATGGCCTCGCGCAGCGCCAGGGCCGCGCCCGAGCTGGACGACACCAGCATCGCGCCCACCGGGGCGGCGTCGATCACGAAATCCCCGCCCACGCTCAGATTCCGGCCCACTTCCAGGCTCGCCGCGCCTGCCCGCGCCGACGCGTAGGGCCCATCAAAGGAGAACGCCGAGGCGAGAGCCGTCCGCACGACCAGGTCCGTACCCACCGCGAGACTGCCGCCGATTCGCGCGGTCGTCGCGCCGCCCGCGCCCCTTGCCGCGCCCCGATCGGGAACCTCGTAATCCTGGTAATCGGAGAGCGCGGTCGCCTGGCCGCCCGACAACACCATCGAACCCGCCACGCTCATGTTCTGCGCGGCGGACAAGGCGGCGCTGCCTCCGGTGACGGTCTGGTCTTGCCTGGGCACGGCATAGGTGTTGTCGGTGTCCGCCACCACATCGCCGCCGCGCAACGTCACGTTGCCGGAAACGATCAGCTCGGCCGGCGCGTGATGGCTGGCATCGACGGGCAAGCCTTCCGTGCTGGCGCCCCCCTCCACCCTGACGGCATCCACCGTTTGCGCCGCCACGGGCAAGGCCGCGCCCAGCACGATGCCCAGGAACAAGGAACGGTACAGCGGGCTATGGACGGGTCTGACTGCCGGAACGCGTCGTTGCTGTTTGCGTGGAATGCGGAACTGAGAATGCATGCGGCCTCCGTGCTTGGGCGCCTGAACGAACAATTGAGGTTGCGAAGACCTCGCCGCGCCGGGCGGCACGGTCGGGTGACGCTGTGTGGACGCGTGCGTGCTTCGGTTCCACGCGTCAGCGCGGAATGTCCGGAACGGCGGAACGGGCCTGCGCCAGCAGATGCTCGACGATCAGGCCGAACCTCTCGGGCCTGCCCTGGAACAAGGCATCGGCGCCGCCATTGCCGAGAATCATCGCGGTCAGCGCCGCCCTGCCCCGCGCATCGTCGATCAGTCCGATCGCGGCCCGCTCGTATTGCCCGGCATCGGCCGCGATCAACCATTCCGGCAGCCGCAGCCGCCGGAACAGCGCGGCGTCCAGGCGTTCATGCACTTCGCGGCCCGTCATGCAGACCCCGGGCAGGCCCTGGCTGACGGTGTCGACGATGCCGTTGGTGTTGCCGTAAGGAAAGGGATCGAGGAACAGATCGCAGCCGCGCAGGCGCGCGAGATAGTCCTCGTAGGGCATGCTTTCGTGTACGTGGGCTTGCGGCACGGCGGCGGTCACCGTGCGCCGCAGGGCCGCGTGCGCCACGCCCCGGCAGTCGCCAACGAAGAAATGAAATTGCACGGCCCGGGAAGCGCGCTCGCCGATGCGCCGGCACGTCGCCAGGAAGCGGGCGTTCAACTTCAGCGAGGTCGCGCAGACGGCGACGCGCAGCGGGCGTTCCGGGTCTGGATGCGGGCTCTCCACGCCGGGCGACGCGGGCCGGGCCTGGAAGCCGGGCGGCGGCACATGCACCACGCAGTCCCTGGGCAGCGTGACCACGCGCTCGCTGAAGCAAGAGGCATCGCCCAGCGTGTCTTCCTCGACCAGCATGGCGTCGATGCCTGGAGCGTGCGTGGTCGCGGGATGACCAGCGGCGGCGAGCTGCAGCGGCGCCAGGCGCAGATTGCTCAGCGGAACCGCCAGCGGCGACAGGCCGATGCTTGGGTAATAGATGATGTCTGGCCGGAGTTCGCGCGCCAGCGCCACGGCCTGCGCCACCGCATCCGGCGGCGACAGGCTGTGGCAACGATCGAAAACCGTCCGCGCGACCGCATCGACGGCCCCTGACATCGCCACCCCGTGCAGCTCGAAGCGGGCGCGCGCCGCGCGCAAGGTCGACGAATGCGTGCGATACAGGGAATGCGGCGCCGAGAAGGCCTCCAGCACCACCAGCATCAAGGGTCGCGCCCGCCTTGGCGGATGGGCGCGCATGTCGTCGAGTCCGTCGGCCAGCAGCCGCTGGCGCAGCAGGCGGTTGATCTCGCGCTTGATGTCGTGCTTGTCCGCCGCCAGCGCATAACTGCAATGCATGCACGCGTCATGCAACACGGCTGTCGGCAGGCCGCGCAGGTCGGGAAGCTGCGCCAGTTTGCGAGGCAGCCAGCGCAGCATGGTCTCGCGGCGCGCGCAGGCCGAAGGCGTGACCATCTGGCGCGCGGCCAGCCGGGCGATGCACAGACCAACCGCCGCCCGCGCGTCATGCGCCCAGAGCGCGTCCAGCGGCACGTCCAGTTCGGAATCCGGCACGCACAACACGCAGTACTTGAGCAAGTCGCCCGGGCTCAACGCCAGTGCGCCGCCCTGCCCTGGCATCGCGCCGGCCAGCGCGGCGATCACGTGATCCGCATGCCCGAACGGCGTGGCGCCGAAGATGGCCGCCAGCCAGCGCTGCAGCGTCAGGAACTGCTCGAAGCCGTCGCGCGAGACCTGGAAGCCCGGGTCGGCGAACAGGGCGCCGATGGCCGCCGCCCAGCGGGCCAGGAAATGCGCCCGGGCGTCCTCGGACAGCCCGGCAGGCAGCGCCCCATGGCGCTCGTCCAGGCGGCGCAGGCCCAGCAGCAACAGCCGTCCGGCGGCCTCGTGCTGACGACGATGCACCAGCCATTCGAACTGGCTCAGGGAGAACGCGGGCGGGTCGCGCGGATCGGCGGGCATGGCATTCATCCGCGCTGAGTCGGCAATTGCCCTGAATGCGTTCCATCGCCCGCGCGGATCGCCGGCGCGCAACGCGTCGCTACCTGTATAAACTAAGCCTCTCGTTGCCAGATAAAGGAATCCCTTGTCGAACACACCCGGAGCGCGCCGATTCATCGCGGCGACCGCAAGCGCCATCCGCACCCAGGGCTGCGCCATGCTGGCCGCCGCGCCCTGGTCCCTGGCCGTCTTCACGCTATCGCTGCCCTTCGCCCTGCTGACACCCAAGCCGTACCAGTTCCGCGACTGGCTGTTCGTTGCGCTCGCGCTGGTCAACCTGATCGCCTTCGCGCGCATGAGCTACGCCTGGCACCGGGTCGTCAATCACGCGGCCGACGATGGCGCGGCGCGCGGCAGCGCCGGCGAGGCCCGTCACCTGGTGCTGCTGGCCGCGCTGGCCATTGGCGTCACCTATCTGGCGCGCGTCTGCGGCGATCTGCCCTTCGTGCTGTACGCGCTGCTCGACGGCAAGACCGACACGGTTTTCTTCGCTTGCCTGACCGCGCTGATGGCGTTGATCTGGCTGCCGGTGCTGTACGCGCTGGCCGTGGCGGGACTGTCCCTGCCGCGCGTCGCGGTCACCGGCGAATATGGATTCCGCGACGCGCGCGCGGCGATGCGCTACCCGCGCTGGCCGCTGATGCTGGCGCTGCTGCTGTTGCTGGCGATCGGCAGCTTCGTCGCCATGGACCTGCAACCGCTGCTGTACTACCCCACCGGCGCGCGCATCGCCTATGGCGTGGTCGGCACGCTGCTGTGCGTGCTGATCACCTTCTTGCTGATGACCATGGTCGCGGTGGCTTACCGTGACAGGGCGGGCCAGCCATGACTTACCGTTCCGATTCCTCCTTGCCGTTTTCCCGGATCCTGGGTCCGCTGCGCGCCCGCCAGTGCGCCTGCCATAGCGCGCAGTGCCAGCGGCTGCACCAGCGCGTGACCGAGGACCTGTCGCGCCGCCATTTCCTGGGCGGCATGGCGGCCATGCTGGCGCCCTTCGCCCTGCCCTCGGCGGCGATGGCGGCGGCGACCGCGCTGGCCGATGACGCACGCCCGCTTCTGCTGACCAACCTGCGCCTGTTCGACGGCTCGGGCACGGCGGCGCGCGAGGGCGTGCAGGTGCTGGTCAAGGGCAAGCGCATCGCCGACCTGCTGCCGGCGTCCGCCACCGTGGCGGACGCGCGTGTACTGGACTGCCAAGGCAAGCTGCTGCTGCCGGGGCTGATCGACGTGCACTGGCACACGATGCTGGCGGCGATTCCGCAGATGACGGCCATGACGGCCGACCTGGGCTATCTGTACCTGGTGGCCGCCAAGGAAGCCCAGCGCACGCTGATGCGCGGCTTCACCTCGGTGCGCGACGCGGGCGGGCCGGCGTTCGCGCTCAAGCGCGCGATCGACGAGGGGCTGGTGGACGGCCCGCGCATCTATCCCAGCGGAGCGATGATCTCGCAGACGTCCGGGCACGGGGATTTCCGGCTGCGCAGCGATCTGCCGCGCGCCGACAACGCGCCGCTGAGCCTGGTGGAAAACACCGGCGTGGCCATGATCGCCGACGGCGAGGCCCAGGTGCTGCGCCGCGTGCGCGAACAACTGATGCTGGGCGCCAGCCAGATCAAGATGCTGGCGGGCGGCGGCGTGGCCTCGCTGTACGACCCGCTGGACAGCACCCAGTTCACCGAGCGCGAACTGCGCGCCGGCGTCGAGGCCGCCAGCGACTGGAACACTTATGTAATGACGCACGTCTACACGCCCAAGGGCATCCAGCGCGCGATCCACGCCGGCGTGAAGTGCATCGAGCACGGTCAGCTGGCCGACGAGGCCAGCGTGCGCCTGATGCGCGACCAGGACGTGTGGTGGAGCCTGCAGCCGTTCCTGCAGGACGAGGACAGCAACGCCTATCCCGACGCGGAGCGGCAGGCCAGCCAGAAGCAGGTGGCCGAGGGCACGGTCCAGGCCTATGCGCTGGCGCAGAAGCACGGCGTCAAGACGGGCTGGGGCACGGATATCCTGTTCAATCCCCGCAACACCGCGACACAGGGCAGGCAGCTGGCCAAGCTGACGCGCTTCTACGATCCGCTGACGCTGCTGGGCCAGGCCACGGGCGTCAACGGCGAGCTGCTGGCGCTGTCGGGCGAGCGCAACCCCTACCCCGGCGCGCTGGGCCGGATCGCGCCGGGCGCCTGGGCAGACCTGCTGGTGGCCGACGGCGATCCCTCGGCCAATCTCGATTTCCTGGCGGATCCCGACAAGAACCTGCGCCTGATCATGAAGGACGGCAAGGTCCACAAGAACACGCTGTGAGCGCCGCCTAGGGCTTGGGCTTGAAGATCAGCTTGATCGGGTTGTCGGGCTTGTAGTTGGCCGACTGCGGGCCGTATTCCGGATTGAACTGCGGATGCCAGG
The DNA here is from genome assembly GCF_059760925.1 of Achromobacter sp. 1011791174. Lineage (NCBI taxonomy): Bacteria > Pseudomonadati > Pseudomonadota > Betaproteobacteria > Burkholderiales > Alcaligenaceae > Achromobacter > Achromobacter sp. 1011791174. The sequence goes on along the minus strand of NZ_JCBANH010000101.1, from coordinate 8,805 downwards.
CGCGGACTTCGGTGGCGGAGATCCATTCGACCTGTAGCTGATCCTGCGGCCCGTAGGAGTCGAACTGGGCCACGGCCTGCAGCGATCCCTGGCATTTTTCGGTGGCGCCCTTGGGCAGCACCGAGACCTGCGTCTTCTCGGTCCAGGTCAGCGAGCCGGGCTGCGGGCAGAGGCGGACCTCGACGTGGTACTTGCCATCAGGCGACGGCAGGTCGGCGACGATCTTGTTGGGACCGCAGGCCGTCAGCAGGACGGCAGACAAGAGCGCGAGCGGAACGCATTTTTTCATCGAGAATCCTTCTGGCCTTGAGCGCGGCCGATCCGTGAAAATGTGGTCATGATACTTTGACCGCCAGGGCGGCCGGTCCCGGCTTGAATTGGCATCAAGGTATGACCAAAGGCGACCCGCGAAGCCGGCATCCCCGCCCTGCCGTCCGCCTCTTGCACTGCCCCCCTCAACCGCCAAAGGAGCCCCGCATGTCGATAGCCCTCGCCGATCTGGAACAAGCCGTCATGGACCTGCTGCGCGCGCAGCCGGCCTTCGCGGGTTGGAAGAAAAAGGGCAAGCGTTGCCTGTGGCGGACCTGCGGCGAGGTGCAGCAAGGCGCGGAGCTGATCCGCTATCGCGGCTCCTTCGACAATGCACAGCACCTGTCCCTGGGCGTGTACGCGTCCTTTCCGTGCGAAAGGGAATGGCCGGTCTATGTGCCGGCCGAGATCTGGAACAAGGGGCGCCTGTACCGCCGCGCCTATCTGAAGCCGGGCGACGGGTTGATCGACGAACCCACGCTGGGCAGCGGCGCCGTGCTGACGATCCACAACGAACAGGAATTGGCCAACTGGCTGGCGGCCCTGCCGGCCGACATCGAGAACCACCTCGCCCCCTGGCTGGCGCGCTACCAGTCGCTGGAACAGGCCTGGTATGAATACCGCATTCCCAGCTGGCGCCTGGCAGCGGCCGGCATCAAGCCGGATTAGGATCAGGCGCGCTGAACATGCCGCGTGTCGCCGCAAGCGCGCACCAGACGCCTACCCCTGCCCGTAGCAGGCCAGCCAGGCGCGCATGAGCGCCGCCTCGTCCCCCGCGTCCACGTATTGCGGCGCGCCCTGCGCCATCGCCGCGTACAGCAGGGCATCGCTCACGTCCTGCCACAGCGGCGCCAGCATTTCCTCGGTCTCGCCGTCCTCGTCCGTCTCGATCACGATGGCCCGGTCGCCGTAGATCGCCAGCGCGCGGTGGCGCAACTGGCATGGACCTGCAACCGCTGCTGCTGACGCACGAGCGGAACGCATTTTTCATCGAAAGTCCTTCTGGCCTTGAACGCGGCCGATCCGTGAAAACCTGGTGATGATACCGAGCAAGGCGGCGAGTCCGCGTGGGCGCGGTGCGCTTGATCGCGGCCATGCCAGCGCATCTGCACACCTGCCGCGTGGGCAGCAGTTACCTTTGGAATTCTTTATTCATATACGGTCGCCATAACTCCCCAACGCGGCCATGGATCAGGCATCATCGCGTCCTCGGCGGGACCTTCCCGCGCACAGATTCAGGTGGCCTCTTGCAATCCCTCACCTCCATTCGCCGCGACCTCCGCGCCCTGGTCCAGGCCCGCGACTACGCCCAGATCGACGCCTATTACGACGCGCTGGAACAGCGGGACTGGGCCGATACCGAAGATCCGGGCGCGCCGTATTTCGAGGCGGCCAACTCGGGCACGCTGTTCGACTATTCCATGGTCCCGTTCCAGGACGCCGCCGCCTTTCTGCAAGACTGGATCGCGGCCAGCCCGGGCTCGTACCACGCCCATCTGGTGCTGGGCAATTTCTGTTTCGGCCGCGCCGGCGACATCCGGGGATACGGCTGGGCCGACAGCGTGACGCAGGACCGCTGGCTGGGCGCCGCCCTGGCCTGTGAACGCGCCGCCGCCGCGCTGGTGCAGGCGATGGCGCTGTCGCCGCGCCCGATCGCGGCCTGCGTGACGATGATGCAGATGTGCGCGCATTTCCAGGAACCATACTGGCTGCGCCAGCTGTTCCTGGGCAACGCGCCGGAAACCATCACGCACGAGGACATCGACGAGCCGGGCATGATGGACGCCGCGCTGGCCCATCTGGTCGAGCTGGGCGTGCCGCGCCTGACGCCTGAACAGACGCCTGATGCCCTGCCCACGGGCCTGGCGCAGCGTGCCGAGCACGAGATGGACCAGGCCAAGGATTATTGGCTGCTGCGCGCGCTGGACCTGCGGCCCGGGCACCTGGGCGCGCTGATGGCGTATGCGCAGTACCTGCGTCCGCGCTGGGGCGGCAGCTATGAGGACATCGACGGCATGGCCGGTGGACCGCTGTGCGCGGCGCTGTCCGAGCCGCAGCGCAACGCGATCCGCTGGATCGGCATCCTCGATTCGATGGGCGATTATCCGGAGCCGGACGACGCCGAGGCGGTGGCGGAATACCGCGAGATGTTCGAATCGTTCCTGCAGCGCGAGCTGCGGCCGGAAGAGCGCGGCATGGCGCTGGGTTTTTACGCGCAGTTCGTCAGCTATTCGCTGGAGGACCAGGTCCAGGCGCGCGCGCTGCACGCACAGAGCGCGGCGGCATTTCCACCGAGCCGTTATTTCGGCGACGTGGACGGGCCGTTCCGCAGCTTCGCGCACGTCAGCATCATCCACGGCCTGCCGGACGACGACGGCGCCTTCAAGAGCGTGCTGGAACGCATGTGCCATTGGGATACCGTGGCCACGCCGCAGGCGCTGGCGGCGGTGGCCCATCACTACGGCCGCTGGGGTTTCGCGCGGGACCCGGCGCGCGCGCAGCAGTTGCTGGACCGCGCCGCGGTGCTGGCGCAGGACCAGGCGGACGACGATTTCAACGTCTTGGCGGCGGCCGCCATGCTGTGGGATGGCGGCGACCATGAGCAAGGCTATTTCCTGACGCGGCAGCTGGCGGACCGCCGCGTGGCGGACGCGGCCAGCAGCATGTACGACATCCACCGGGGCTTCCGCGACAACACGCCGGACAGCTACCTGGACGACGCGGTGCGCGACCAGTGGCTGCAGCGCGCGGTGGAAGAAGGCTCGCCGCTGGCCATGTACAACATGGCCTATCGCAACATCTTCGACGACGAACTGGATTTCTCGCGCCGCGAGAACCTGGACAAGGTTCTGCGCCTGCTTCACGGCGCACGCCAGGAGCCGCGCGCCGACGCGCTGGCGCGGCTGCGCATCGGCGTGCTGCTGCGCGACCACGGCACCGAGCAGGAACAGCAGGAAGGCGTGCGCGCCTATCTGCGTCCGCTGGTGGACGAGGATCACGACTGGCGCGCGGCGCGCGCCAGCGCCGAGATCGCGCTGGCCTACGCGCACGGGCGCGGCGCCAAGAAGAATCGCTTCGCCGCCATCGAATGGGCGCAGCACGCCAGCCGGCTGCAGCCGGACGACGAGGGCATCGACGAGATCCAGTCGCAGGTGCTGAATTCGCACAGCCTGGTCAAGACCATCGGCACGGTGTTCGGCGCCTACATGGGCCGAGGCGGCATCAGCGCCGAGGACCTGCCGCCCAAGCCGGACGCGCAGTAGGCATGGCGCGCCCGGGCCGGTCCGGATGGAAGCTGTCGTCCCGGCTGCTGCTGGGCGACGCGGCGCTGGCCGGCGCGGGACTGGCGCTGGGCACGGCGCCGCTGTGGCTGTATGCGGCGCTGCCCGGCGCGCTGGGCGTGGCCGCCGGGGCGCTGGCCCTGCCCTTGCCCGTCGCGGGCTGGGCGATGCTGCGCCTGCCCTTCTCGTCACGCCCACCCGGCCCGGAAGACGGCCTGCTCCTCACGCCCGCGGACGCGCCGGCGCTGTTCCGCGAGATCGAACAGGTGCGCGCCCAGGTGGGCGCGCCGGCGCTGGACGCGGTCTACCTGAACAGCGAATGCAATGCCAGCATCCGGCAGCATCGGCGGCTCTGGGGCGGCACGCGCAACGTGCTGTGGCTCGGGCTGCCGCTGCTGGAGCTGCTGTCGGCCGACGCCTGCCGCGCCATCCTGGCGCATGAATGCGCGCACATCGCCGGCCGGCACGGACGCTATGCCAGCCGGGTGTATTTCGCGCGGCTGCAATGGCAGGAAGCGGCGCGGCAACTGGCGCGCCGCAAGGGCTTGGCCAACGCGCCGCTGCGGCTCTTCATGAACTGGCACGTGCCACGCTTCCTGGCAGCCAGCCTGGATTTCGCGCGCGAATGCGAGTATCAGGCCGACGCGGAATCCGCGCGGGTCTGCGGCGTGGCGTGCGCGTCGGATGCCCTGATGGCGACCTGTCTGCAGGGGCGTGCCCTGCACGAATACGCATCCAGCTTGTACGCCGACGCCGCGGCCACGGAACCGCCCTGGCTCCTGGTCCGGCTGGCGGAGGATGGCTTGCTGGCCAGTCCGCGTGACCAGGCCGAGGCGCAGATCTGGCTGCATCAGGCCCTGTGCCGTCCGACCAGCCATGACGATACCCATCCCTCGCTGGCGGACCGCCTGGCGGCGCTGAAGGTGCCACGGGCCCTGGACGAACGGACAACGCCCGCGCCCGGCATGCCCGGCGCGCGGGGCATGGCGTCCACGCACTCCTTGCCGGCAACCTCCCGCCCCCTGCCCTGGCGTCGCGCCCAGCCCTGCGCGGCGCAGGAATGGTTGCAGGACCAGCGCCTGCCGCTGGCACGCGCGCTCGATGATTCGCGGCGCGAGGCCGCCGCGCAAGCGCTGCGCGAGGCGCAAGACGAACGCCGCGAGGCCGTCGCGGCGCATCACGACCTGCTGCGCAAGCAGCGCCTGCGCGCGCTGTCTGCCGATGAGCGAGCGCGCATGGCCTGGCATGCCGCCATGCTGGCGGACGATGTGGACGGCGCCACGAAGCTGCTGCGGGAAAATCTGCGGGATCATCCCGGCCACGTGCCTACGCTGTGCGAATTGGCGACGCTGTCGCAGCGCCAGAATGCCCGCCCGGACGCAGCGCCGGACGCGAACACGACGCGTGGCCCGGACGATGCCCGGCGCGAGCCTGCGCAGGATGCCGCCGAAGCGCTATGGCGCGAGGCCGCCGCCCAGCCCGGCCCGCATCGCCTGGCCTGCCTGCGCCAACTCACCGCCATCGCCCTGCGGCGCGGCGACGCCGGCCAGGCCCTGGCCTGGCGCACGGAAGCAGACCAATTGGAACGCCGGACCCTGGCTGAATACACCGCCGCACCCCGCTACGAGCCGCACGGCCTGGGCGAGCCCGAATTGCGCAGGCTGGCGGACACGCTGGACCCGCTCTTGCTGGCCGCCACCGGCGCATGGCTGTTGCGCGACGCCGCCAGCGGGCATCATGTGCTGCTGGTGCTGGCGCGCGAGTCCTGGATATTGCGCGCCGTGGGCGCGCTGACGGGCGAGCCCAGTTATCTGCGGCGCGATTGCCAGGCGCTGCTGCAACGGTTGCTGCCGCGCGTGCAGCGGAACATCGAACCGCTGCTGCTGGCCGCCGGCGATCCGCTGCCGGGCGTGTGCACGGACGCCACCCGGCTGCGGCGGGCCGGCGCCTAGCGTTGCCCGTAGCAGGCCCGCCAGGCGCGCATGAGCGCCGCCTCGTCCCCCGCGTCCACGTATTGCGGCGCGCCCTGCGCCATCGCCGCGTACAACAGGGCATCGCTCACGTCCTGCCACAGCGGCGCCAGCATTTCCTCGGTCTCGCCGTCCTCGTCCGTCTCGATCACGATGGCCTGATCGCCGTCGAGCGCCAGCGCGCGACGGCGCAACTGGTCATGAACCAGCAGGAAACCGGAATGAATGGGCGATTTGTCCTTGCCGCGCGCGCCGGGCGCGGCCAGCGTGCCTTCCCAGTCGTCCGCCGGCGTGGACCGCTGCTGCCCTTGCGCCTCGGACCAGCGCAGCCAGGCCCGGCCGTAGGCGTGGCCGGCGTCCGGATCCAGGTTCGCCGCCAGGCATTCGGCCTGCGTGCGCGACAGCGCCTGGATCTGCTCCAGCAATGCCACCACGCGCTCGCCGTGCGCGCCGAACAGGACAGACAGCGGCAGTTCCTCCAGCAGCTCCATGGCAGCCGCGCGCCAATAGCCGGGGTTCGCCACCAGGCCGGACATGTCGCCCAGTTCCGTGACGCGCGCGCGCCACAGCCGTCCGGGCCAGCCGCTGCTGACGATGAGCGTGGCGATGGTCTGGTCCACCACCAGCCAGGGCGGCTGGAGCCGGGCCAGCCTGACCTGACGGCCATCACGCACCAGGGCGATGTCGTCATTGAGGTGTTCGAACCAATAGCCGTCCCGGCTGGGCGTCTGCGAGGGAGGATGGGACATGATGGAGAACGGTTCCGTGTTCGGGTCGCGGGGAGTATAGCCAGCGGGCGTGCATCCATTCTTGCCGCCAGCGGTCTGCGCCTATCGCCTGATGCGCCAGCCTGAGGCACCGTCATGCACGCGCCGCCGGCCGTCTCAATCGGCCGCCATGGGCGCGGCCAGCTGCGCCACTTCCAGCCGATTGCCGCCCAGCGCCTTGGCGCGGTACAGCGCCTGGTCGGCGGTCGACAGCCCCTGGGCCAGGGCCGGCGCGTCGTGCTCGTACTGCGCCAGCCCGATGCTGACGGTGGCCGGGATGCCCAGGCTGTCGACGCGGCTGGACAGCGTCTCGGCGAAACGCCGGGCCACGTCCTCGCCCAGCGCGACAGCGCGGCGGGCGTCGTTGCCGGCCAGCACCGCGGCGAATTCCTCGCCGCCGATGCGGGCCAGCAGCACCGCCGGCCCCAGCACGCCGCGCGCGATGTCGGCGAAGGACTTGAGAACCAGATCACCGGTCTGGTGGCCGTAGCGGTCGTTGATGGACTTGAACTGGTCCAGGTCGAAGGCCAGCACGGCCAGCGGCTCGCGCCCCCGGCCGCCGTCGATCAGGCGCTGGCCCTGCTCGAAGAACCAGCGGCGGTTGCCCAGCCGGGTCAGGTAGTCGGTCTGCGATTCCCGCAGCAGCTGGCCATGCGTCTCTTCGCGCACCAGCTTGAGCAGCGTCATGGGCAGCACGATGGAATACAGCACGCCTTCGTACATGGTGATATTGCTGGCCAGCATCTGCGCGGCCGGGCCATCCCTGGCCACCCACCAGGGCAGGATGAAGCTGCGGCCCAGGTAGAGCAGCGCGTGCAGGCCGGTCACGGCCACCGCGATGCGCAACGGCAGCAGCGGTCTCAGTGCCTTACAGCGCAACAGCTCCCAGGCGGTCAGGCCGCTGACCAGCGCGATGGGAAAGGCGCTGACATAGGTCCAGACCAGGTTCTGCCCCGAATAGCCCGCGCCGGCCCAGATCAGAGCCATGACGCCCAGCAGTCCCAGCGAGCCGGCGCGATACAGCCGCCCGTTGAGCGCGGCCACGGCGTTCAGCACCAGCAGATAGCCGCCCAGGATGACCAGATTGCTCAGCGCCGAGCCCAGCACTCCGGGCAGGGCGGCGCGGTACAGGGCGATGGAGCAACCCGCCGCGAGCGTGGCGAAGCCGGCCGCCAGCAGCCGCAGCGACGTACTGCGGCCGGGATGGGTCCGGTGCTCCCAGTAAGTCAGGCAGGCGCTGGCGAGCAGCGTTCCGATGATGATGAGGTAGAGAGTGAAGAGATCGACGTGCATCTCGGCAACATAGCGTTGCGCCGATATGTAAAGGCGGCAACAAAATTTTACGTGAGAATTGCGACACGACCAGGTAGCAGTGACCCGGATAGGGGCAGGCCGGAAAATCGGCGCATGTCGACACTGGACAGTGACAAGAACCGCCCTAAGATAGCCCATCCCTCCGTCCGCCCCCTGATAACACCCCATCCCATGGCCAACCGTTCCTATCTCTACAGCCTCAGCAACCGCCCCGCCGCCTACGCCGACCGCCCCGAGACGATCGTCGGTCTGTCCGAATGGCCTTATGACGTGCCCTTCATATACCGGCTGTTGATGTCCGGCGATCCGCGGCCATGCGCCTCGCTGGTGTCGGACGGGATGGAAGACGAGGAACCGGACAGCAAGACCCGGCTGTATGCGATCAGCAGCGTGTTCGAACCGGGCTACGCGCGCGTGCGGCGCTTTGGCGACATCGTCCGCGCCGCCGTGGCGCAGGCGCCGGCTCCCGCGCAGGCATCCTCCGCAGCGGTCGGCGCCGCCGGCGCGCCGCAGCCGGCTTCCTTCATGGACCGCGTGAAGCAGATGTTCTCGCCGCAAGCGAACGCCGCCCCGGCGCCGGTTCCGGCCCCGCCCGCCGCTCCCGCCTCGGACCAGCTGCTGGCCGCGCTGGACGAAACGCTGGCCTTTCTCGACGCCCATCGCGACAGCCACCTGCTGCTGGAGACCATCGAGCTGGACATCATGTCCCACGCCGGCGAAGCCGAGCTGAAGGCCTGCGTGGACGCGGAAATCGTGCGCTGCCGGCACGCCGGCGCGGCCCTGGACGCGCTGCCGGCCAATGTGGACGAGGCCGCCCGCGCGCTTCGGACGGCCGTTGCCGGGCAGGCCGCGGAACCGCTGGACGCCTTCCACGGACTGCACCTGGACAACGATTTCGACAGCACGCGCACGGGCGCCACGGAACGTCCGATGGGCCTGTATTGGAGCGACGTGCTGTATTTCGAGTTGTTCAACCGCAGCCAGTTCGAAGCGCATCTGCAGCAGGGCTGAGCTTGCGGGACAGGGCCGGCCCGCCGGCCCCGGACGGCCTGTCTTTCCCTCGCGCGCGCCCTGCCCCGCGCCCGTGCCCGCGAACCCCGCGCGCGTCAATAGAGCTGGATTTGTCACTCATCTACAATCCGTGACCATGCCGGCCGCCTGTAG
>NZ_JCBANH010000100.1:0-24525 GCF_059760925.1 Achromobacter sp. 1011791174 | reverse complement strand
CTCCTTCTTAGTGATTGGAGCATTCAGAATAGTTCATTCAAATGAATGAATCAAATCTCTAGTTCAAATGAATGAAAAAGAATGCGCCTAGGCACTTGCGGTCGGCGCAGGACGGTCGGATCGAGCGCGGGGCGGCGGCGCATGGTGGTCATCCCACGTGGGAGGAGCGAATCCGGGCGGGCGGGAGGAATGCGACAGGATGCAACATTGCAAGCCAGGATTGGATGACTCAAGGCATAGGCCTAAGTCCCAAAAATAGGAAAAATCCTGAGCCAGATGGTGGGAATCTTATGTCCCTAGTTGCCATTTCCACGCAATTTAATAAGACTAGTCTTATTAAACCTAAGCTTGAATCGGTCTTCGTCTGATGTGAGCAAAGTCGGATAGTTCCTACACTTGCTCACAGTTAATCCGACAGAGGCTTGGTGCATGGCGTTGGAAATACATGGCCCCGCATCGGGCCTTTTTTTCGGGCTTGGGCTGTCAATCGATACTCCTGGCGGCGCGGATGAGCCGCGCGCCGGTCATGCCTCTTTGCGATTTCGAAGTTTTCTGGCGCATGGCTTCGAGCCGCATGGCGCGCGTCACGAGCCCGCCGCGATGCAGGTTCTGGCCGGCGACAATGGCGCGCGCGAGAAGGCATCGCGCCACGCCCGTGATCGCGCCGCGCCGGCATTACGCCGCGCGCCGGAATGCCGGATAATCCGGCGAACAGCGCTCGCGGGCGGATGCGGCGCAATGAAGGCGAGGCCCTTCGCGGACGCGCATCTTCCGGACGGCGCCGGCTCGATGCGGAAGGCAAGAGGTTTCGAAGCGCAGTGGATGGTCGCGCATGACGCGCGGACAGGTATCGAGGGAAACGCCTGCTCGTTGGCGTGGGGGGATCAATGAACGAATTCGGAGTAAGCGTCATCATCGCGGACGACCATCCCGTCACCGGGCATGGCATCGCGCAGACCCTTGCGGCGGTGCCGACCATCCAGGTCGGCGCGGTGGTCTCCAATACCACCGAGCTGATCGTGAAGCTGGACGCCGGCAGCTACGACGTGGTGGTGCTGGACTACGTGATGCCGGGACAGCAGTACGGCGACGGCCTGACGCTGCTTGCCTATCTGGCCCGCCGCTACCCGCAACTGCGCATCGTGACCATGACCATGCTGGATTCGCCTCCCGTGTTCCGCGCCATGCAGAAGATCGGCGTGCAGTGCGTGGTCAGCAAGTCGGACGCGATGTCGCATCTGGTGGCCGCGGTGCATGCCGCCGTGACCCAGGGGCAGTACCTGTCTCCGACCGTCGTGGAGCTGCTGCGCAGGCCCGGATCCGGCGCCGCGTCGAACCTGTCCAAACGCGAGTCCGAGATCGTCCGCCTGTTCCGAGAGGGCTATAAGGTCACCGAAATCGCCGAAAAGCTCCACCGCAGCAAGAAGACCATCAGCGCGCAGAAGCTGGCCGCCATGCGCAAGCTGGGCATCACCCGCGATGCCGACCTGATCCGCTACCGCGAGACGGTCGAGGGTCTGGACGTGGAAGGCCTGACCGACGCCCGGGCCGACGGCTGAGGCCGCGACCGGGCGCGCCGACGCATGGAGACAGGCATGGACGCCGACGAGGACAGCAGTGCCGGTTCACGAGACAGGCGCACGCGCGCCAACGTTTTTCCCAAGGCCATCCTGGTGGCGATGCGCCAGGCCACCGACGCGTCCTGCGGGGTGATCAGCCGCGCCCTGATCACGCATGATCCGGAAGCCATATGGCGCGAGCTGCACGCGCTTTGCGGCGGGCTGCTGTCGCTGGGCAGCGTCGAACTGGCCGAGCTGTGCAAGGGCCTGCAGCACGTGCTGCGCGAGGAAGGCATCGAGGTGTTCGCCGGGCTCTGGCCGGCCCTGCGCGCCGAACTCATGGAAACGCTGGATGCCTTGCCGGCCGATCTGGACGACGATGTGTCGTCCTGAGCGCCGTCGCCCTGCGCGCAGGCGTCGGGTGCTCCATGATCGCCGCTGTCAGGATACGCATGATCCTGGAAGCGAGCCCGCACGAAGCGACTCGCTCTGAACCTGTCGTATCCGCTTCCGGCCCGCATGCCCGAGCCGCCGGGTCAGGACGCCTTGGCGTCCGACGAGACCCTTACTCTTCCTGTGTATGCAGGGCCGGCGCGTCCTTCTTGCGGCTGTTGCGCATGAAGGACACCAGCTGCCAGACCACGATCAGGCCGATCACGCCGAACAGCGTGCCGCTGATCGGGCGCGTGACGAAGGTGCTGAAGTCGCCACGGCTGAGCAGCATGGCGCGGCGGAAGTTCTCTTCCAGCATCGGTCCCAGGATGAAGCCCAGCATCAGCGGCGCCGGTTCCATGCCCAGGCGCATGAACAGGTAGCCGATGGCGCCGAAGACAGCCGTAATGTAGATATCGTCCAGGCTGTTGTTGATGCTGAAGGTGCCGATGCAGCAGAAGAACAGGATGGACGGGAACAGCACCGTGTACGGGATCTTGAACACCGACAGCCAGTAGCGCACCAGCGGCACGTTCAGGATCAGCAGGAAGCAGTTGCCGATCCACATGCTGGCGACCAGGCCCCAGAACAGGTCCGGGTGGGTGCCGATCATGTTGGGGCCGGGCTGGATGCCCTTGACGATGAAGGCCGCCAGCATCAGCGCCATCACGGCGTTCTCGGGAATGCCGATGGCCATGAGCGGGATGAAGCTGGTGCGCGCGGCGGCCTCGTCGGCCGCGGCCTGGCCGGCCACGCCCTCGATCGCGCCGCTGCCGATCTCTTCGCGGTGCTTGCTGAAGCGCTTGTCGGCGGCATAGGCGGCGAACTGCGCGATGGTCGGGCCGCCGCCGGGCAGGATGCCCAGCACCGAGCCGATGACGCTGCCGCGCAGCGCGCTGGGAATGATGCGCTTGAATTCCGGCCAGGTGGGCAGCAGCTTGATCTTGCCGTTGAAGGGCGTCAGCGTGTTGCGCGCGTCCAGGTTCTTGACGATCTCGGCGATGCCGAAGCAGCCCAGCGCGATGCTGATCAGGCCCACGCCGTCCTGCAGGAAGGCCATGTCCATGGTGTAGCGGGCCAGGCCGCTGTTGACGTCGGTGCCGATCGAACCCAGCAGGATGCCGATCAGCGCCATGGCCAGGCCGTTGAGCAGGCTGCCCGCGCTGACGAAGCTGACGCAGAAGAAGCCCAGCAGCATCAGCGCGCAGTAGTCGGCCGGACCGAACAGCAGGCCGACTTCGCCCAGCGCCGGCGCCATGGTCGACAGCACCACGATGGCCACGGTGCCGCCGATGAAGCTGGACAGGCCGGCCGTGAACAGCGCCAGCCCGGTCTTGCCCTTCAGATTCATCTGGTAGCCGTCGATACACGCCACGATGCTGCTGGCGTGCGGGATCTTCATGGTGATGGCGCTGACGCTGTCGCCATACTGCGCGCCGTAATAGATACCCGCCAGCATGATGAGCGCGCCGCCGGTGGGAATGGTGTAGGTGATGGGCAGCAGCAGGCTGATGGTGGACAGCGGTCCCAGGCCGGGCAGCAGGCCGATGAGCGTGCCGACCGTGCAGCCGAGCGCGCAGTACATCAGGTTTTCCAGCGTCAGCGCGTGCTCGAAGCCGAACGCGAGGTTGTTCAGAATTTCCATCATAGTATCGGCAGCCCCAGGCCCAGGAGATGTTTGAAGGCGAAGGCGACCGCGATCAGGCCGACCGAAATCTTGACGTTGCGCACCACCGAGTACGAGGTGCCGGCCAGCGTCGAGCAGAACACCAGGAAGACGATGCCCAGCAGCATGTTCAGGAAGTGCGAGATCAGCACGAAACCGCACAGGCTGGCCAGGATGATGGCGATGTTCTTGACGCTGTAGCTCAGCGGCGCCGGCTCCACGTAGCGCGAGCGGATGACGGTGATCAGGCCGATCAGGGCGAGGCAGCCGCTGACCAGCAGCGGGAACATGCCGGCGCCGGAGCGGCTGAGCGTGCCCAGGGGATAGGTGGTTGCCACGCCGCCAAAGATCAGCGCGAAGACGATCAGGAACAGGCCCCTGACGAAATTGCGATTGTTCATGTTCATGACGGACGGTCCCCGGTCCGTGCCGCCGGTGACGGGCGGCGTCTTGCGCATAGCTTCATGTCCTCTTTCCTTCCGACTATCCCTGGTTGGTTTTCTTGCCGCCGCAACGCGCATGGGGCCGGTCTTTTGCGGCTTGCTCATGCACGTAACGTCTGTGCTGCGCGGCGGCTCGCGCGTGTCCAGCAAGCATGCGGTCGCGCATGCGCGTTGGATTGCGCTGAGCGCGATACTAGGGGGCGGCGCTTTCAGTCGGCTGTCGAGAACGTGGCGAAATACACGGCTACGCGTATACACCTAGAGCATCAAAGCAACAGACTGCTGAACGCCAGCCGACGCGCGGCTGAACCATCGATGTCCGAGAGTTGAATGCAAGCTTTCTGGATGCTGAATAGTTGCTGTCTGAATGCTGAATTGGTGCGTGGAAAATCAGTAATAGCGGGATCCACGTTCGTGATTTGATCCGTTGCGCGAGTCGATGACGCAAATCGCCGGCGCGCACCGTGGCGGTGATGCGAGCGGCGGCGCGCGCGTCGGACAGAACGCGCGCGCCGCGTTTCATTTTGCTGTCCGGCGCGTTCAGGCCGGCCAGGGCAGCGACTGCCGCCAGCGCGCGGCGATGGCGTCGATCAGGTGGCGCACCTTGGGCGGCAGATGGCGCCGGTGCGGATAGATGGCGCAGACCGGCGCGCCGGGCGGCGCGACGGTCTCCAACACCGGCGTCAGCCGGCCGGCGCGCAGGTCTTCGCCGACCAGGAACGCGCCCAGCTGCGCGATGCCCGCGCCGGCCAGCGCGGCGTCGCGCAAGGCCTCGGTATTGCCCAGCCGCAGGCGTCCCGCCACATGCAGCTGGCGTTCTTCGCCACCGGCCGAGTAGCGCCACGGCACGACGGCGCCGGCATGGACGAAAGCCAAGACCTGGTGGCGTGGCAGTTCGTCCAGCGTCGCCGGCATGCCGTGACGCGCCAGGTAGGCCGGCGACGCGCAGGTGATCAGGCGGTGCGGCGCCAGCACGCGCCGCACCAGCCGGCTGTCGCCGTCGCCGCCGATGCGGATGGCCAGGTCGATGCCGTCGCGCACCAGGTCGGAATAGTCGTCGGAAAAGCTCAGCTCGGCCTCGACGTCGGGCCAGCGGTCCAGGTACTCGCGCACCAGGGGCAGGACGTGCAGCCGGCCCAGCGACACCGGCACGTCGATGCGCAGGCGCCCGCGCGGCGTCTGTTTGCGGCGCGCCATCGCGCCGGCCGCGTTGTCCACTTCCGACAGGATGCGCGCGGCATGTTCATAGAACAGCCGGCCCTCGTCGCTCAGGCTGACGCTGCGCGTGCTCCGGTGCAACAGGCGCACCCCCAGTCCCGCCTCCAGCCGGGCGACGCACTTGCCCACGGCCGAGCGCGTCAGGCCCAGGCGTTCGGCGGCCAGCGTGAAGTTGCAGGCGTCGGCCACGCGCACGAAGGCCCGCAGATCGCCGATGTGGTCGATGCCGGCCAGGGTCTTATTGTCCACGGATTGTCCCCAGTGTTTGGCAATTCAGATACTTTATCAGCGCAATGGAATCAGTAGACTGGGACAGCACATCAGGGGCCGACAGGTTCCGCTTTCCCGCGCCGCTGTTTTTTCCATCGATCCGACATGCATTCCGCCACGACCGCCACGACCGCCGCGCCGGCATCCGCCGCCGCCATTCCCGCTGTTCCCGAACGCGCCGACTGGCCCGCCGTGGCCGCCGCCGGCCTGAGCACCTTCTGCGTCGTCACGTCCGAGATGCTGCCGGTGGGCCTGCTGGCGCCCATCGCCGATGAACTGCGCATGTCCACCGGCATGGGCGGCCTGCTGCTGTTCGTGCCTTCGCTGCTGGCCGCGCTGTGCGCGCCGCTGGCGGTGCTGTGGGCGGGCGGGGCTGATCGCCGCCGCGTGCTGTGCGCCTTGCTGGCGGCGCTGGCACTGGCCAATGCGGCCAGCGCGCTGGCGCCGAACCTGCCTGCCTTGCTGGCGGCGCGCGCGCTGGTGGGCTTTTGCATCGGCGGCATCTGGTCCATTGCGGGCGGGCTGGCGGGCCGCCTGGCGCCGCCGGCCGCCGTGGCATTGGCCACGTCCGTGATCTTCGGCGGCGTGGCGGTGGCCTCGGTGCTGGGCGTGCCGTTGGGCGCGGCCATCGGCGCGCTGGCCGGCTGGCGAGCGGCTTTCGGCGCGATGAGCGCTTTGTGCCTGCTGGCCCTGGCGCTGAACGCGCGGCTGCTGCCGGCCCTGCCGACGACCCGCTCGCTGCGCGCCCCGGCCTTGATGGCCGCGTTGCATAACCCCGGATTGCGCCGTGGCGTCGTCATCACGCTGTCGCTGGTGGCCGCCCACTTCATGGCCTACACCTTCGTGCGGCCGCTGCTGGAAACGCGCGCCGGTTTCGCCGGGGACTGGATCGGACCGCTGCTGTTCGCTTATGGCGTCGCGGGCGTGGCGGGCAACTTCGTCGCCGGCCTGGGCGCGGCGCGGCGGGAGCGGCCGGTGCTGCTGGCCATCGTCGCCGCGCTGGCCCTGGTGCTGACGCTGCACGCCTGGCTGGGCGACAGGCCGCTGGCCGCCGGCGTCCTGCTGCTGGCCTGGGGCCTGGCTTATGGCGGCGTGTCGGTATCGCTGCAATTGTGGATGCTGCGCGCGGCGCCGGATGCGGTCGAGCCGGCGACGGCCTGGTTCGTGTCGGCCTTCAACCTGGGCATCGCCGCCGGCTCGCTGCTGGGCGTGCCCACGGTGGACGCGCTGGGCCTGCGAGCCAATCTGCTGCTGGCGGCGAGCTGCCTGGTTCCGGCCATCGCGGCGCTGTTGTGGCCGCGTGGCGGCCGGCATGTCCAGGGGCGCGCCGCCTAGGCGATCCGCTGTTTCCTATAATCCGGCCATGGCGCGCGGAAGGTCCGCGCGCAGGCACAGGAATCGCTACATGTCTGTCATCGCCAGCCAGGATGTTCACGTGGATACCGCCAAGGGCCGCCTTTACGCGCGGCGCTGGGATCCGGCCGGCGCGGCCGGCGCGCCCGTCGTGCTGTTCCATGACTCGCTCGGTTGCGTGGCGCTGTGGCGCGATTTTCCCGAACAGCTGGCCAGTGAAACCGGCCGCGCGGTCATCGCCTACGACCGGCTGGGCTTCGGCTTGTCGGACCCCAATCCCGCCACGCTGGTCCGGGGGTTCATCGAAGAGGAAGCGGACGGTGATTTCGCCCGCCTGCGCGACGCGTTGGACATCGGTCCCTTTGTCGCGTTCGGCCACAGCGTGGGCGGCGGCATGGCCGTCAATGTCGCCGCGCGCCATGCCTCGGATTGCCGCGCGCTGATCACCGAATCGGCGCAGGCCTTCGCCGAGGACCGCACGGTCGCCGGCGTGGCCGACGCCAAGCGCGGCTTCGCCGAGCCCGGCCAGCTCGACCGGCTGAAGAAATACCACGGCGAAAAAGCCGCCTGGGTGTTGGGCGCTTGGGTCGACAACTGGCTCTCGCCCGCATTCACCGACTGGACCCTGGACGAGGCATTGCGCCAGGTGCGTTGCCCGGTGCTGGCGTTGCATGGGGAAGTGGACGAGTATGGCTCACCCGCGCACCCCGAGCGCATCGCCGCGCTGACGGGTGGCCGTCATCTGCTGCTGGAGAACTGCGGCCACGTGCCGCACCGCGAGCAAAGCCGCGTGGTGCTGGACGTGGTGGGGCAGTGGCTCAGGGCGCGCGATTGAGCTTGCGGGCCAGGAAAGGGGGCTAGAGTTTGCGTTCCGTGAAGAGCATGACGACACCCAGCGCCATGAGCAGTAGCGGCCAGTACTTCAGCGGAATGAAGAACAGGTCGTGCTTGGCCTGGACCACGATTTCCCGGCCCGTTGCCTTGTCGATGAACGTGCGGGGTTCGTTGCTGCGATCGACAAGTCGGCTGATGCCATAGAGGATCGCCGCGCCCAGCCACAAGCCAATGCAATCCGCGAGTTTGGGATATGCCGCGAGAACGGATGCTTCCAGAAAGTGCCGTTCGATGTAGATGGATAGCAGGATGCCCACGACGAGTGCGACTAAGACCAAAAGACCATACCCGCGCCAGATAAGCATATAGCGTCCCATTGAGTTTGATTGACGTGCGCATGCCCTGCATATGCAGGGCGCCGCAATCCTATCATCTGAGTATCAGTTTTTCCAGAAATGTGTCCGAATATAAAAGTGATGATGCAGGCGATCTGTCGAGAGACGCATTGAGGTGTTCAGTGGCGGGTCCTCCTTCGGCTAGCGCGTTTCGCCTATGCCGAACTGTTGCCGTGTCCGCCGCGCGTGCACCCAGTCGGGCACGCTGCGCAGCGCCAGGTCGCGCAGGCGGCTCGATGTGGGACCGCCGGCCTGGGCGAAACGTCCCAGCCTGACCGAATCGCGTCCCAGCATGGCCGTGCGGCGCGCCCGCGCGGACTGATAGCGGGTCAGCAAGGGCTGATCCTCCAGCCCTTGCGCCAGCATGATGCCCAGCACATGCGCGTCCTCGATGGCCTGGCAGGCGCCTTGCCCCAGGTTGGGCAAGTAGGGATGGATGGCGTCGCCCAGCAGCAGCGCGCGGTCCCGGCCCCAGGGGCCGCGGCGGGCCGGCCGGTGAAAGAACGACAGGTATTGCAGGCTGCGGGCGCGCGTCGACGTGGCCAGCTGGCGCGCATAGTCCGGCCAGTCCGCCAGCCGGGGCAGCAGGTTGCCGGCGGTGCAATGGACCACCCCATCGACCGGCTGCGCGCGGTTCTCGATGAAATACCAGTAGTACAGGCCGTCGCCCGAGTCGATCACGCCCAGGCGTTCGCCGGCGCCATAGATCTCGACGGCGCTTTCGCGCGACAGGCGGGGATGGTCGGTGTCGCTCAGGCCCAGCCAGGCGCCATAGCCCGCGTAGCGCGGCGGGCCGTCGTCGAACAGCAGGCGTCTCACGGTGGAGCGCAGGCCGTCGGCGCCGATCAGCAGATCGGCCCGCGCCTCGGCGCCGTCGCGAAAGCGCAATGCCACGCCGCCTGCGTCCTGGCTCAGCGATTCCAGCCGGCGGCTCAAGGTCACGTGTTCCGCGCCCAGCGCATCGAGCAGCACGCGCTGTACGTCGGCGCGCGTGACGCAGATGCCCGGCTCGCCGGCTTCGTCGTAGAAGCGTTGCATGGGCACGCAGGCCAGCATGTCGCCACGCAGCGAGCGCGCCTCGGTGGACAGAATCCGCGCGCCCGCGCGCAGCAGGGGTTCGGCCACGCCCAGCGCGCGCAGGCAGCGCATGGCGTTGGGCCAGAGGGTGAGGCTGGCGCCCAGCGGCTCCAGTCGGGAGGCCTGGTCATAGACTGAAACGCTCAGGCCGGCCTGGCGGATGGCGAGCGCGGCGGCCAGGCCGCCGATGCCGGCGCCGACGATGGCGACGTGCTTGATGGGCATGTGAACTCCGGGATGCGTGTCTTGCGGTTGCGGGATTCTGGCGGGAACGCCGGCGCCGCAGTACAGTGCCGTGGCGCAGCCGCGCATGACGCCGATTCTGTTCCTGGCCCGGGTCCGGGTATAGAACGGAAACGACGCGCGCGGCGGCGTCCGGCACGCGCCGTCCGGGCGCTTGCGTCAGGCGTATGCCCAGCCCTTTTCTTCACTCGTTCCGACACGCGCCATGTCCTGCTCATCCTCATCCCGCCTGCTGTTGCCGCGTCGCGCGCCGGCCTCCGGCGTGTTCGCCGCCGTGGAGCGCGACACGCGCGCGCTGGCGCTGTCCGATGCCGAGCGTTTCAACTACTACCCGGCGACGCCGCTGGCGGTGGTGTCCTGGATCTTCGAGGGCGCGCTGTACCCGGTCCAGATGGTTGGGACGGTGACGGGCGAGCCGGCGCTGTCCGCGCCCTTGCCGCGCCTGACCTTGGCGGGACCGCAGCGCCGGCCGCGCGCGAGCTGGTCGCCCGGGCCCGTGCATGCCTTGTCGGTGGCGTTTCGTCCGGAAGACCTGGCGCGGCTGACCGGCGTGCGCGGCACGGCGCTGATGGACGGCATCGCACCCCTGGCCGAGGTTGCGTCGCGCGCATTCCTGGACGCCTGCCTGTCCGTTTTCGAAGGTTCCGATGCCGGGCCGTTCGCGCGCGTGGAAAACGCGCTGGCGCCGCTATGGCGCGATGCGCGCCCGGCCGCGCCCGCGCCCTTCCTCGGTGAGTGGCTGCGCGGACTGGCGGGCAGGGCGGTGCTGTCAGGCGCTGGCCAGGGCCTGCGGCAGGTCCAGCGGCGCATCAAGGCCTGGACCGGCCAGAGTCATCGCGATCTGCAACGGTATTCGCGGGTCGAGGATGCGATGACGCGCATGTCCGCGCATCGCCGGGACGGCGGAATCGACTGGGCCGGGCTGGCCGGCGGCGCGGGCTTCGCCGACCAGTCGCACCTGGGCCGCGAAGTGCGCCGCGTGACGGGGCTGTCGCCCGCGCGCCTGGAGGCGCGCATCGCGCAGGACGAAGCGTTCTGGTTCTACCGCCTGCTGGGCGAGCACGTCAGGCGGCCCTGACGGCCTGCCGGCCCAGGCCCGTTCCGGCCGACGGGAAGAAGCCGGTTTCCGCCGCGCTCCGCAACTGTTCCGCCAAGGCCGTCACGGTCGCGGTGGCGCCGGCGATCTGCTCGCCGATGGCGTTGGATTCCCAGGACACGCCGCGCAAGGGATGACCCACGGCATACAGTCCCGGACGCTGGCCATGGCGTTGCGCGACCTCGCCGGTGGCGGGGTCTGCGGCGATGCCGAAACCGGTTTCGTGCGGCACGGCCAGGCCCTTGCCCAGCAGATTGCGCAGCAGCGCGTCGTCGATGCGGGTCCAGTCGAACTCGAAACCGCGCGTGTTGAATACGCGGTCCACCAGCAGGGTCTGCGGACGCGATTCGCCGCGCGCGCGCCAGCTGACCGCGACGCGGCCACCGGCGGCGGACGACAGGCGCAGCACGCGGCCTGCGTGATGGCGGAAGCGGCCGGCGCGGCGCGCATCCTGCAGCCAGGCGTTGGACTCGGGGGCGGCGCGGTGCAGTCCCAGTTCCCAGTACGGGCGCAGATGGCGGATGAAGCGCAGCCGTTCGTCGGCGCTGGCCGCCGTCCATAACGCGGGCAGGTGTGGCCGCACCGCGCCGGCCAGCCGCTGCCAGTCCTCGCCGGCGCTGGCGATGTCGCGGCGCGCGGCTTGCACGGCGCGCAGCAGGTCGCGCAGGGTCGCGGGCAGGGCCTGTGGATCCAGGAAGGAGGGCCAGGGCTGCACATCGCGCCGTGGCGCCACCAGCAGCCCGCGCCGCGAGACGCTGTGGAACTCGCCGCGAAAGCCATGGCTGTCGGCATGGATCATGGCGTCCAGCGCCGACAGGTTGCTGCCGATGACGAGCACGTCGCGGTCCCGCGCCAGCGCCTTGGGCGGCGGCTCGGACCACAGGTCGTCGATCACCGCGCCGCGCCGGACCAGTTCGGGGTCCAGCTCCAGGCCCGTTTCATGAAGCGTGCGCGGAAACAGGCCCGTGGCCAGCACCACGTAGTCGGCGCGCAGCTGGCGTCCGTCCTCCAGCCGCACGGCCCAGCGCGCCGCGCCGTCGCCGTCCAGATCCCGCGCGCGTCCGGCCAGGTGCTTGAACGCGATCGGATGCGGCGCCTGCGCCAGCGCGTTCTCCAGTTCCGCCTGCACGTAGTCGCCATACAGATGTCGCGGTGCGAAGCTGTCGGCGTAGGCCACGCCGGCGGGCGGGCGCCAGCCGTCGCGCTCGGCCTGGTTGCGCAGCCAGTAGGCCAGGTGTTCGGGCTGGTCCGGATAGAGCGTGAAGTTCTTTGCCGGCCCGTTCATCAGGTGCGCCGGGTTGCGTGTGCTGTAGGCGATGCCGCGCCCCAGCTCGGGGCGGCTTTCGACGATGGTGATGGCCAGGGGCCGGGGCGCGGCGCGGGCCAGCTTGAGCGCGGTGACGGCGCCGGCGAAGCCGCCGCCGATGATGGCGATATGGGGAGTGGAATCGCTGGGCATGGGACGGATGCGTTCTGGTTGAGTGACGGGGGCCGGCATGGGGGCGGCCTCAGGCGGCGATGGCGGGACGCTGCGCGCGGGCGCTGGCCGGCACGTGCGCCGGCCGGGCCAGACCCAGGTGCTCGCGCAATGTGCTGCCGGCGTACTCGCGCCGGAACAGGCCGCGCCGGCGCAGTTCCGGCAGCACCAGTTCGATGAAATCGTCCAGGCCGCCGGGCAGCCAGGGCGACATGATGTTGAAGCCGTCCGCGCCTTCTTCCTCGAACCATTGCTGCAACTGGTCGGCGATGCGCGCGGGCGTGCCCACCACTTGCTGATGGCCGCGCGCGCCGGCGATCTTCAGATACAGCTGGCGGATGGTCAGGCCGTCGCGGCGGGCCAGATCGGTCAGCAGCAGCTGGCGGCTGCGGCCGCCGTTGGTCTCGGGCAGCTCGGGCAGCGGTCCGTCCACCGGATGGCCCGACAGGTCGACGCCGATCATGTTCGACAGCAGCTGTACTCCGACCACGGGGTGGATCAGGTCCTGCAGGCGGGCGAACTTCTCGTCGGCCTCCGCCTGGCTGTGGCCGACCACGGGGAAGATGCCGGGCATGACCTTGATGGAGTCGGGGTCGCGGCCGTAGCCGGCGGCGCGGCGCTTGATGTCGCGATAGAAGGACTGGGCCTCGTCGAAGGTCTGATGGGCCACGAAGATGACTTCGGCGCTGCGCGCGGCCAGGTCGCGGCCGGCGGGCGAGGCGCCGGCCTGCACCACCACCGGGCGGCCTTGCGGCGAGCGCGCCACGTTGAGCGGGCCGCGCACCTTGAAGTGCTCGCCGCGATGATGCAGCGGATGCAGCTTGGCGGGGTCGAAGTACTGGCCGCTGTCGGCGTCGCGCAGGAAGGCGTCGTCCTCCCAGCTGTCCCACAGCCCCAGCACCACGTCATGGAATTCAGCCGCGCGCGCATAGCGCTGCGCGTGCTCCACGTGTTCGTCCAGGTTGAAGTTCTGGGCCTCGCCCTGACCGCTGGATGTGACCAGGTTCCAGCCCGAGCGGCCGCCGCTGATCTGGTCCAGCGAGGCGAACTTGCGCGCCACATGATAGGGCTCGTTGTAGGTGGTGGAGACGGTGGCGATCAGGCCGATCTTCTCGGTGACGGCGGCCAGCGCCGACAGCAGCGTGAGCGGCTCGAAGTGGTCGCTGCGCGCGGTGCGCGACAGGGAAGGCAGGTCGGTGTTGCGCACGCCGACCGCGTCGGCCAGGAAGATGGCGTCGAACTTGGCGGCCTCGGCGCGCCGGGCCAGATCCACGTAGTGGCGGAAGTTCACGGCCGCGTCGGCCTGCGCGCCGGGGTGGCGCCAGGCGGCGATGTGGTGGCCGGTCTGCATCAGGAAGGCGCCGAGCTTGATCTGGCGCGGAGGGCGGGTCATGGCGTGGAGTTCCTAGTCGGATGAGAGGGGGGGATATCGTTGGGGCGGCCTACCAGGCCATGCGCAGCGAGGCCAGCGACGGCGGCGCCAGCGCGCCGGCGGCGCTGCCCAGTGGCGCGCTGTCGTCGGCGGGGGCGCCGTCCGGCTCCAGGAAATCGGACAGCACGTCGTCGCGCAGGCGGATGAAGCGCGGGTCGCTGCGGTTGCGCGCATGCGGCAGCGGCACGTCGACGATGCGGCGGATGCGGCCCGGACGCGGCTGCATGATGACCACGCGGTCGCCCAGGTAGACCGCTTCCTCGACATCGTGCGTCACCAGGATCATGGTGATGCGTTCCTTCTGCCAGATGCGTTGCAGCTCGGTTTGCAGCCGGGCGCGCGTCAGCGCGTCCAGCGCGCCGAAGGGCTCGTCCAGCAGCAGCACGCGCGGGCGGTTGACCAGGCCGCGCGCGATCGCCACGCGCTGCGCCATGCCGCCGGAGATCTGGTGCGGATAGGACTGCTCGAAGCCTTCCAGACCGACCAGGGCGATGTGCTCGGCCACCAGCTCGCGCTTTTCCGAGGCGCTGCGCGGCGCGTTGCGCAGGCCGACGGCGATGTTCTGCGCCACGTTCAGCCACGGGAACAGGCGATGGTCCTGGAACACGATGCCGCGGTCCGGGCTGGTGCCCAGCACCGGCGCGCCGCCCAGCGTGATGCTGCCGTCATGGGCGTCGTCCAGGCCCAGGATCAGCCGCAGCAGCGTGGACTTGCCGCAGCCGCTGGCGCCGACCACGGCCACGAACTGGCCGGCCGGTATGCGCAGGTCGATGCCGGACAGCACCTGCAGCGCGCCACCTTCGGCCTGCGCGCTGGCGTAGCGCTTGCCGACGGCCTTGAGTTCCAGGTCCAGGGTGTGGGGTTGTGCCATGCGTGTTGCTCCCGCGTTCATAGTGTCCGGCCGCGCAGCCGCGCGAGCCGGCGCTCGGCCAGGCGGGCCGAGGCGTTGGTGAGCCAGCCGATCGTGCCCACCACGAACATGCCGAAGATCACCAGGTCCATCTGGAAGTGCTCGCTGCCCTCGATCAGCAGGTTGCCGATGCCCATGCCCGCCACCAGCAGGTATTCGGCGCCAATGGTGGCGAGCCAGGAATAGATCAGCGCCAGGTAGATGCCGGTGAAGATGGCCGGCGCGGCGGCCGGCAGCACCACCTGGCGGAAGGTCTGCCAGCGCGTGTAGCCATAGACCCGCGCCACTTCGAGCAGCGCGGGCGGCGTCTGGCTGATGCCGTCGCAGGTGTTGACCACCACCGGCACCAGCGCGGCCAGCGACAGGAACGCCACCTTGGCGGTGTCGCCCAGGCCGAACCAGACCGAGATCAGCGGGATCCAGGCGAACAGCGAGATCTGCTTGAAGGTGTTGAAGCTGGGCCCGGCCAGGCGGTTGAAGATGCGCGACACGCCCAGCGCCGCGCCCAGCAGCAGGCCGGCGAGGGTGCCGATGGCGAAGCCGGTGAATTCCCGCGCCAGGCTGGCGCCGAGCGCGCGCCACAGTTTGCCGCCGGAGATCTGCTCGACGGCGGTGGCCAGCACTTTCTCGGGCGGCACCAGCAGCGCCGAATTCACCAGGCCGGCATGGGACAGCAGCCACCACAGCAGCACGGCGGCCACGGGCAGGACCAGCCCGCGCCAGCGACCGGCGGCCGAGACGGGCAGCGGCTGCGCGGCGGCCGCTTCGGCGGCGTCGCGCGACAGGGCGGGGGCGGCGCTCATCGCGGCGCTCCCGCCGCCTGGGCGGCCGGGCCGCGGATCAGCTTCGTCTCGGTCCAGTCCAGCGCGCGGTCGATGGCGTAGCCGATCGCGCCCACCACGATCACGGCGGCCATGACCAGATCCAGCTGGAACAGCTGGCGGCCGTACACGATCAGGTAGCCCAGGCCTTCGCTGGAGGCCACCAGCTCCACCACCACCAGCGACAGCCAGGCCTTGGTGAAGCCCAGCCGCAGGCCGGTGAACAGCGTGGGCGTGGCCAGCGGCAGCACGATCTCCAGCACTTCCTGACGACGCGTGTAGCCATAGACGCGACCCACCTCGCGCAGCGCCGGGCTGGCCTGGCGAAAGCCCTGCAGCGTGTTGAGGGTCACGGGCACCAGCGCCGCCTTGGCGATGAGGATGATCTTGAGCGCTTCGCCGATGCCCACCAGCAGCAGCACGAAGGGCAGCCAGGCCAGCACCGGGATCTGCACCAGCGCGTTGAACGTGGGCAGCAGATAGGCTTCGAGCCGGCGCGACAGGCCCATGGCCACGCCCAGCAGCAGGCCCAGCAGGCTGCCGGCGGCGAAGCCGGCCAGCACGCGCCGCAGGCTGGCGGCGGTGTTGAGCCACAGGTCGCCATTGACGGCCAGGTCGCGCAGCGTTTCCCAGACATAGGCCGGCGGCGGCAGCACCTGCGGCGAGATCCAGCCCTGGCTGGCGCCCGCGTGCCATAGCGCCAGCAGCAGCACGGGCAGCAGCCAGGGCGCGGCGGTCCAGGCGGCCTGGCGCGCCCAGGGCGGCAGCGGCGCGGCGCGCCAGGCGCCGGAAGAGGACAGGACGGCCATGTGCGTCTCCGATCAGCGCGCCGACGCCTGGCGCTCGCCCGCGACGGCCTTGCCGGCGGCGTCGTAGCGGGTCCAGTAGTGTTCCAGGCCCTGCGTCCTGAGCGCCTGCTTCAGGTAGCGGTCGTCGAACCAGCCGTCCACCGATACTTCGCGGCGGATCAGCTTGAGCTTGAGCGCGTCGGCCACCACCGCCTTGTAGCGGGCGATGATGAAGTCGTCGATCAGCGGCGAGTTGCGCGCGGCCAGGTCCTGCTTGTCGAACTCGGCGGCCCAGGACGCGTAGGGCACGCCGCTCTTTTCCCAGAGCTTGAACAGCGCGTCGCGATTGGCCTCGTCCGAGGCCCAGCGCGAGGCGCGCACGAAGACATCGACCACCTTCTGCACCTGCGCCGGGTTGTCGCGCTCGAACTCCTCGCGCACCAGCAGCGAGGCCTGGCGCGTATACGCGGGATCCTGGCCCTGGGTGCTGTAGATGACCTTGGCCAGGCCCTGGTCGCGCACCTTGAACCATTCATAGCCG
Source organism: Achromobacter sp. 1011791174 (assembly GCF_059760925.1). NCBI lineage: Bacteria > Pseudomonadati > Pseudomonadota > Betaproteobacteria > Burkholderiales > Alcaligenaceae > Achromobacter > Achromobacter sp. 1011791174. The sequence goes on along the minus strand of NZ_JCBANH010000100.1, from coordinate 7,970 downwards.
CCAAAGGCCGCGTCCACGCCGTTGGACACCAGCGCGGCCTGGGCGCTGCCCGCGTCCAGGTTGACGCCCTTGATGTCGCGCTCGGACAGGCCGTGGGCGGCCAGCACGTTGATGGCGACCAGATGGCCGTTGGTGCCCCGGAAGATGGATACCTTGTGGTCGCGGATGTCCTTGATGGACGACAGCGGCGAGGCGGCCGGCGCCACCAGATAGAGGTTGTTGCGCACGCCGCTGGCCACCAGCAGCTTGGTCTTCAGGCCGTTGGCGCGGCCCACCACCTGCGGCAGGTCGCCCTGGTAGGCGAAGTCGATCTGCTTGTTGGACAGCGCCTCGTTGACCGCCGGCCCCGCGCCCTTGAAGAACAGCCATTCGACCTTGACCCCGTCGGCCGCGAAGGCCTGTTCCAGCCAGTTGTTGGCGCGCACCACGCCGCCGGGCGAGCCGCCCCAGGTGATGGGGTCGCCGCCGCCGGCGGTGGCCACGCCGATGCGGATGATGTCGGCCGCCAGGAGGGCCAGCGCGGCCAGGGATCTGCGAAGGAACTGCAAGGGCTTCATGGCGGGACTCATACAGGGCGTGGCGTCAGGCGGCGCGGGTCTTGGTGTCGGTGGCGGCGGGGCGGGCGGCGAGCTTGCGCTCGATCTCCGTGCCCCGGAAGAAATCGGGATTGGCCTCGGTGTAGAGGCGGTAGGGATTGCCGAACACCAGGGCCTTGAAGTCCTGCTCGCTGATGACGCCCTGTTCGACCAGGTCCCAGCTTTCGGCCAGCGGCTCGGTCAGGTCGGGCACGTCCCAGTGGCCGATGTCGGAGGACCAGATCGCGTTGATCTTCGCGCCCAGCGGATGGACGCGGTCGTTGAAGGCGGCCGCCACGGTGCGGTCGTCGGCCTCGGAGCCGAAGTAGAAGCTGTCCACCCAGCGCTTGCGGATGTCCTCGGCCGACTCGATGCCGGCGGCGGCGAAATCGTCCAGCTCGTCCTCGTGCGGCTCGCGGCTGTGCGGCAGGGCGGAGATGCCCAGGCTGTCGCGCAGCAGCTGCGCCGGGTCCAGTTCGCGGCCACGGATGAAATCCGCGCCATAGCGCGAGAACAGATCCTGCAGCAGCGCGAGGTCGGCGTGGGCCGGGTTGTAGTTCTGCACCGCCTTGCGGTTGCGCTTTTCCCAGCGGTCGACCAGATGCGTATAGACGTGCGAGCCCCAGTCGGCGCCGCCTTCCAGCAAGGCCACGCGCAGGTTCGGGAAGCGGCGCGTCACGCCGCCGAAGAACAGCGCCTTGGCGAAGGCCTGCGAGCCGTCGGCGAAGTGGCCGATGTGATTGAACATGTAGTTGCTGGTGGATTGCCGGCCGGTCCAGCCCTGGCTGCCGTAGTGCGTGGTGACGGGCACGCCCAGCTCGACCACCTTGGCCCAGAACGGGTCGTAGTCGTATTCGCTGTCGATGCCGTAGAAGTCGACATAGCTGGCGTGGCGGGCGATCTCCGGGTACTGATCGGCCGGATACTTGCGGGCGATGGCCTTGATGGGCCGCTTCACGCCGCCGGCGATGTTGATCACCTTCAGGCCCAGCGTCTTGACCGCGAACTCCAGTTCCTCGATGCCTTCCTGCGGCGTGTTCAGGGGGATGCCGGCCACGGGGGTGAGGCGGTCGGCGTACTTGCGGTACTGGTCGGCGTGGAAGTGGTTGATGGCGCGGTGCAGCGGCTGGCGCGCCTCGTCGCCCGCGCCCAGCGGCGCCAGCACGTCGTTCGGGAACAGGATGGAATAGTCCGCGCCCTGTTCGGCCAGGCGCTCGTACAACAGCTCGGGCAGGGTGTAGGTGGCCAGGTCCAGCGTGTTGCGCGTGACCCGCGCCCACCACGGCGAGCGCAGCGTGCGGTTGTCATGGCGCTCTGCCGGCGTCTGCTGGTACCAGTCCTTGCCGTCGCGCCGTGTGGGGTAGCGCGAGCCCAGCGCCTTGCGCAGCGCGTCCACCAGCTTGGAGCCGCCGTAGTGCTGGATATAGTCTTCCAGCACCGGCGCGTAGTCGTTGACGTGCACGTCGGTGTCGATGACGGGATGGTCCAGCCGCGCTTTCACGGCGGCGGATCGGGACGCTTTGGCGGGGTGCAGGCGGTCGTTCATGAGAGGCTCCGTGGTTCGGGCGGGCGGCGGTGGCGGGTTCGGCCCGCCGGCGGGGCGGTTCATCACCGTGGGCTCGCCACCCTGGGCTGACCACATTAAGTGAGGTCCCGGAAGGCGCAAACGACGGATTGGTTGTTTCTTACTGCGTCATGACCAAATGACGCATGAGGTCATGCCGCATGACTAAATGCGGCATGACCTCATAACCGGCCTGCCCGGTTGCGCGTGGATGTGCGAAGATCGCGTCCTGGCTGCCGTGGCCTGTTCCGGATGTCCGCTACCCGATGAATTCCCGCAATCGCTTTCCGGCTGGCGGCGCGTCCGCGCCGGCCCCGCGCCAGCGCCGCCTGGCCTGGCGGCTGCTGGCCGGCGTCGCGGCCCTGGCCGCCTTCGCCTATGCTGGCACGACGGTCATGGACATCCCGCCGCCTTACAGGCTGTACCAGCTGGAAGTGGCGGAACCGTCGCGTCGGGGCGAGCTGTTCCCGGCGCGCGAGGTGGTTGCGCCAGCCGTGCCCTGGGCCTTGCCCGCGCAGCCCGAGCCGCCGCCCGCGACCGTGCCCTGGAAGGGCGGCCAGATCGCCTTCGACCGCTTCCTGGAACTGACGCACACCAATGCCTTCGTGATCCTGCGCGATGGCAAGCTGGCCTATGAGTGGTACCGGCCCGGGGTCGATGCGCGCACGCCGATGTCGTCATGGTCCATGTCCAAGTCGCTGGTCTCGCTGCTGGTCGGGCAGGCCATCGCCCGAGGCAAGCTGCGTGAAAGCGACCGGCTGGTGGATCTGCTGCCGGAGCTGAAGACGGGCGGCGACTACGACAAGGTCACGGTGCGCGACCTGCTCGACATGCGTTCCGGCGTGTTCGTGGCCGAGAACTATCGGCCCTACTGGCCCTTCACCGGCGCGGCGCGCATGTACCTGACGCGCGACCTGCCGGGCTTCATCGCGCGCAACCGCGAGATGGAATTCACGCCGGGCAGCGCAACGGCCTATCGCAGCGTCGACACGCAGCTGCTCGGGATGGCGCTGACGCGGGCCACGGGCAGCAACCTGGCGGACCTGCTGGCCCGCGACATCTGGCAGCCCATCGGCGCCGAGCGGCCGGCCTCCTGGAACCTGGACCGGGCCGGCGGCACGGAAAAGGCGTTCTGCTGCGTCAACGCCACCGCGCGCGATTTCGCGCGCGTCGGCCAGATGCTGGCGGACCAGGGATACGTGGCGGGGCGGCAGGTGGTGCCGGGCGCCTGGGTGGCGCGCATCGCGGCGCCGGTGACGACGCCGCTGGACGGCTGGGGCTATTCCGCGCAGTGGTGGCATCGCGGCCCCGATGACGGCGAGGACTATTCCGCCATGGGCATCTACGGCCAGTACACCTACGTGCATCCCGGCCGGCGCGTGGTCATCGTCAAGCTCAGCGATCATGGCGCCGAGCAGGACGAGCGCGGCACCTACGACGTGTTCAGGGCGATCGCCCGGCGCTAGGCGCGCCGGGCGTCGCGGCTCGGCGACGCTCAGCCGGGTTCGCCATCGTACAGATGGGCGATCACCAACTGCTTGCGGAACTCGAAGCCGCGCTGCGGCCAGGTGCCGACGTATTCGGCCAGGGCCTGCTGCCCGGCCGGATAATCCTCGCCGTTGACGCGGCAGTCCGCGCTGATCTCGCCGTTGGCGTCGCGCGCGGCATACAGGCGGATCGCGGCATAGCCGCCGTCGCGCAGGATGCCGTGGAAGGCGTCGAGCGAATTCGTGAACAGGCAGCAGGGGCAGAATGGATGCTCTTCGTCCTGCGCCGGCGCGGGCGATTCGGCATAGTGCGCGACCGGGCCGAGCACCACGCGGCGGCGCAGGCTGGCGCCGCCGTCATCGGCCGGGAATTCCATGATCATGCAGGGACAGTCGGGCTCGTCGCTGGCGCTGTCGCGCAGCGCCACCGCGTCCGTCGCGGCCCATTGCGAGAAGCCCCGGCGGAACGCGCTGACGGCGTCTTCGTTGCTGATCGAGTGCTGGTATTCGAACACGCCTTCCGGCGCCAGCTCGGGGTGCCAGGCCTGGATGGTGGTGGACGTCCGCATGTTGCCGTCCTCGGACAGCTGCGCGCTCACCAGTTGCGGCAGCAGCCAGAAGCCGTCGCCGGTGCGCAGCCAGGCCTCGTCGCGCGTGGCGGGGATGTCGCGTTCCTGCAGGGCGGCGAGCAGCAGCTCGGTCAGGTCGATCTGCTCGTCCCAGCTTTCCTCGCCTTTTTCGAAGTTGATCGCGAAGGTGGAGATGTCGCCCGGATTGCCCGGGCTGACGCGGGGAGTGGGGGTGGCGGAAGAGGCCATGTCGTGGAGGGTTCTGGATGGGGTAAAGGAGACGGAATCCGCGTCCGCGCGTCGCGGCGCGGGCGGGGCTGCGTCAGTTATAGCGGTCTTGCCGTGACAGGTCCAGCCGCGGTTACGCACGGTAAAGCCTTGACGCCCGGCGCCCGCGAATTCGCCTTGTTTGCAGCGTTCAGACGGAGCCTGGCCTTGAGGCATAATGCCAGCCCATTGGCGCGGGCACCGGGCTCGCCCGGAGCATGCCATGAGCAGGATAGAACTGCGTCGCTTCCGTAGCGGCGACGCCGCCGACCTGATCGCCGCGAATCAGGCCAACCAGCACTACCATCGGCCCTGGGTCGCGTCATTGACGGACCAGGCGGGTTTCGACGCCTGGTTCGCGCGCACGCTCACCGGACCGAACGTGGGCCTGCTCGCGCGCGAACGCGCGTCGGGCCGCCTGGTTGGCGTGGTCAACATCAACGAGATCGTCGCCGGCGCTTTTCTCAGCGCCTATCTCGGCTATTACGGCATGTCCGAATTCCGTGGCAGCGGCATGATGGGCGAGGCCCTGCGCGCCACGGTCGAGCTGGCGTTCGGCGAACTCGGGCTGCATCGCCTGGAAGCGAACGTGCAGCCCGCCAATACGGCATCCCTCGCGCTGCTGCGGCGCGCCGGGTTCCGCAAGGAAGGGTTTTCGCCGCGCTATCTGCGGATTGACGGGCAGTGGCGCGACCACGAGCGTTGGGCCCTGCTGGCCGACGACGCTGCGCCAGCTGGCGCAGAAGGGCTGGCCGGCGGGGACGGGCAGGCGTAGCGCGTTTGCCCGACGTCAGCCCACGGCGGCGCGGCGCAGGATGAAGTCGTCGAGCAGCGCGGCAAAGCCGGCCGGGTCTTCCAGGCTGGGCAGATGGCCGGCGCCGACGAATTCGCGCGCTTCGGCGCCGGGGATCGTCCGCGCCGCATGGCGCGAGCGTTCCTGCACATGCGGAAAATCCAGGTCGCCCCAGGCCACCAGCGTCGGCGCGGCGACGTCCGCCAGGCGCGGATAGGCGGGGGCGGGCTCCTGCGCCTGTCCGCCAGGGGACGCGCGCAGCGCGATGCCGTTCATGTCCAGGAACAAGGTCCGTGTTTCGCCCGTCACGCGGCCCTCGGCGGCGAGCACGCCGTCCAGCAGCTGGCGCGCCTTGCAGCGGTTGACGCGTTCCATATCGCCGGCGGCCTCTGCCTGGCGCAGCTCGTCCATCTGCGCTTGCACCGGCGGGTCATAGACGGGCGCGGGCGCGCCCGCGATGTTCGGCGCGACCAGCACCAGGGCGCGCACGCGCGCCGGATGCAGCAGCGCCATGTCCAGCGCGACGCGGCCGCCCGCCGATGCGCCCACCAGGATCGCCGGTTCGCCGTCCGTCAGCGCGTCCAGCACCGCCAGCAGGTCCGCGACCTGGGCATGGTCTTCGGGATCGGCGCGGGTCAGTCCATAGCCGCGCCGGTCGTAGGCGATGGTCCGGCCGCGCGCGGCGTAACGGGGCGCGACGGCATGCCACATGCGGCGGTCGCACACGCCGGCGTGCAGGAACACGATGGGGGTGCCCTGGCCCGAGACGCTGGCCGCCAGCCGGGCGTGCCCGGATGTGATCCATTGAAGGGAATCCATGCCTGATCCTTGGGAGTTGAAGCAGGCGCCCATGCTACAGCGCCGGGCCGTATCGTGTCAGTCCCGCGCCCGTCCCCGGCGGATTGCCTCAGGACTCCGCGCGCAGGGCCGCGAGCAGTCGCGAGTAGGTCGGCGCCAGCCGGCGCAGGCACCGGGCCGCGCTGGCATCGCGCCGCGTCACCAGCGGATGTTGCAGGGCGCCGATGTATCGCGCCTGCTCGGCGGCCACGGCGGCGGCCTGCGGGCAGCCGGCGCGGGCCAGGCAGGCCGCCGCGTCGCTGGCGCGACGCGCGCCGACGCGGACCGCGAAATGGATCAGATGCATCCGGAGCGCGTCGTCGCAGCCGTCGAGCAGCCTGTCCGCCAGCGCTTCGGCGGCGTCGGCGTTGCCCAGCGTGCCGGCGGGAACGGGACGTTGCGGATCCATGGCGAGCCAGCGCGCGGCGGCCGGCAGCGCGGCGCGGATGGCCTCGGTCTCCGAGACCGCCGAGACGCGCGTGAAGCCCGTGCGCAAGGTGTAGGGCGCGCCGTAGTCCACGGTATCCGCCGCCCAGGCGGCCATGAAGTCGGCCAGCGGCAACGTGGCATAGGGGAAGCCTTGCGGGTCGTGCATCAGCACGCAGCCGTCCTCGATCGCCAGCGCGACGACATAGTGATCGGCCTGGATCGGCCCCGTCATGCCAGGCTGATGCCTGAAGTATCCCATCTCGACCGGACCGATCCAGGCAGGACCATGCGCCAGCGCGTCGTGCAGTCGTTCCTGCGCCTCGCCCGCGCTGCCGCCGCAACTGCGGTCCGAACGCCAACCCAGCGCCGCCAGCGCGCCGTCGAAGCCAGCGTCCGGATTCCAGCCATGGGGATCGAACAGCGGCAGCGCGCCCCCGAGCATCTGCATGCCGAACGGACTGCCCGTGGCGAATTCGATGACGGCGGTGGACGGGGCGTGTTCGCCGAACATCATGGCGAAGCTGTTGGCATAGCAGTAAGGGCCGGAGCCGATGTAGGGCAGGTGCCGCATGGAGCCTCAGGGTGCGATGGGGTAGGCGACATCGAAGCGGGCGCCGCCGGTGCCCGGGTGGATTTCGTAGGGACTGCCGGCGCAGCAGGAACCGGCCTGGCCTTCCAGCCAGCGCTCGATCGCGTCGTATAGGCGCAGCACCTGTGGATAGGTTTGCAGCGCGGCCGGCGCGGGCAGATAGGCTTCGCGTCCGGCGGGTCGCAGCCGCAGGCTCAATTCGCCCGAGGGTTCCAGGTGGCCGGCATAGGCGATGGCGGCTTCGATCCGGCCGGCGCCATCATGGCCCACGGCTTCGTGGAAATGCAGCACCAGCGGGCCTTCGGCGGCCAGGCCGGCTTGGGCCAGGGCGTCGCGCAGCGTCGCGTCGGCGTGTTCGGCGAAGGGTTCCAGGCCGTCGATATCGACATGGGTTTGCAGGTACGCCAGCTTGGCAGCGGGCACGTCGCGCACGCGCACGGCGCCAGCCAGTCCGGCATCGCTGTCGGCGGACCGGCGGACGATGGCGTCCACCAGCTCACTCTGTTCGGCCAGCCGGTCCGCCTGCGCCGCCAGCCAGGCGCGCAGCTCGGCCGCGCGCGTCATCTCGTCCAGCGCCAGCAGGCGCGCGATGCGGGCCATCGGCAGGCCCAACCGGCGTAGCCGGGCGATCAACCGGGCCGTGGCGGCCTGGCTGATCGCGTAATAGCGATAGCCCGTGGCCGGGTCGATGCGATCGGGCACCAGCAGACCCTGATCCGCGTAGAGCCGCAATGCCTTCGGCGACAGCTGGGTCAGGGCGCCGAAACGGCCCGCGAGCAGATGGGTGTTGGTCATGGGCGAGAGTGTGGGGCTTGCCCCTGGGGCGAGGTCAAGCGGACTGAGCGTCCCGCCGCCCGGGC
>NZ_JCBANH010000099.1:0-24532 GCF_059760925.1 Achromobacter sp. 1011791174 | reverse complement strand
GGCCAGCCAGCGGGTCAGCGCGCCCAGGTACAGCAATTGCAGGTGTTGGGCGAGCTGCGCGGCGGACAGGTCGGTGCGCAGCTCGCCGGCGGCCTGGCCAGATTCGATCAGCGCGGCGAACAGCGTATGCATGCCGCTGCGCGGATACCGGGCGTCGTCCTGGGCGGCGGGCTGCGCGGTCGCCAGCCGATAGTGCAGGTAGGGCGCCATGTAGGCGCGGTGCGCCTCGGACCAGTGGGCGGAAGCGTGCAGCGTCTTGGTCAGGCGCTGGGCGAAGCCGGGCAGCTTCATCAGGCGGGGCAGCAAGTCGCGCGCCGAGCGGGCCAGCTCTTGATGGAAGTAATGCGCCAGCAGCGCTTCCTTCACGGGAAAGTGGTTGTACAGCGTGCCCTTGGAGACGCCGGCCTGCGCCGCGATCTGCTCCATCGTCACGCCGTCATAGCCGTGGGTCTCGAACAGCGTGTAGGCGCTGCGGGTCAGCAGGTCCAGGGTCTGCAGGCGCTTGCGTTCGCGCAGGCCGGGCGCGGCATCCGGTTCGGAGGGGGACATGGCGATCCATGAATTATTGAACGACGAATAATATTGTACGTCGTTCAATAATTTTGGAAAGCCCGCGCGTCGCCGGAATGTCCCCCCCGGCGGCGGGCGAAGGGAATGAAGGATCAGGCCGCCGTGGCCGGCAGGTTCCCGTGCAGCAGGTAATCCATCAGTTCGCGCACCGAGCGCATGGCGTTGCCGAAGGGCAGCTTGGACGCGCCCCGGAAGAACAGCCCTCGGCCGACTTCGCCGCGCATGGCCGCCGCCAGCTTCAGGTCGATGCAGAACTGACCGAAGCGCGAGATGCCGTCGCGCATGCCGCACTGGGTCAGGCAATCCATGCGCTGGCTGCAGCGTCGCTCGTCGCAGCGCGCGTTGGCCTGCAGCGTCTTTTCCTGCTTCAGGTAGCGCGTCAGCCAGGGCGTGGCCACGGCGCGCGCCGGCAGGCCGGCCACGCTGGTGAACTCGGCCAGCTTGTCCGGATCGGCCTCGATCAGCACGCGCTTGAAGTTCTCGTGCGCGTCGCCCTCCTGGGTGACGGCGAAGGCCGTGCCGACCTGCACCGCGTCGGCGCCGTGGCCCAGCCAGTGGCGCACCTGCTCATGGCTGCCCACGCCGCCGGCCACGATCAGGCGCGGCGCGTCGCGGCCCAGTTGCAGCTCCTGGAACAGCTTGTGGCATTCGGCCAGCACGCGCTTGAAGTCGAAGCGCTCGTCGTGCACATCCTCCAGCTTGGCCGCGCCCAGGTGGCCGCCGGCATGGCCGGGATGCTCGATCACCACGGCGTCGGCCATGCGGCCTTTCTTCAGCCATTTCTTCAGCACCACGGCCACGCCGCGCGCCTCGGACAGGATGGGGATGAGCGAGACCTTGGGATGGTCCGCCGTCATCTCGGGCAGGTCCATCGGCAGGCCGGCGCCCATGACGATGGCGTGCGCGCCGCTTTCGCAGGCCTGGCGCACCAGCGCGGGATGGTCGCGCACCGCCTTCATCACGTTCACGGCGACCAGGCCGCGGCCCTGCGACAGGTCCAGCGCGGCGCGCACCTCGCGGTCCAGCGCCTCCAGGTTGGCCTGGGTGATCAGCTCGCGGTCGCGGCAATGCTCGGTCTTTTCGACCAGGTCGGGGTGGTGGTGACGCAAATCCACGCTGGCGATGGTGCCCACCGCGTTCTGGCTGGCCACCGCGCCGGCGAGCCGGTGCGCCGACACGCCGACGCCCATGCCTCCCTGGACGATGGGCAGCAGCTCGCGGCCGGCTAGGGAGAGGGATTTGAACCACGTCATGTTGAGAGAGCCTTTCATTGGAACAGTGTTTGGAGGCTAGGCGATCGCGATCGCGGGCGTGTTGCGCGAAATCAAATCCGCGCATGAAGCCGCTTCAGGCGTCAAGCGGGGCGGCACACTAGCGGCACGCGAATTCGTCGAACCAGCCGCGCAGCATTTCCTGCGCGCCGGGGCCCAGGCGCGAGGCCGCCGCCGCCGTCGGGCTGCTGCGCGCGTTCTGCACCGCGAAGCGGCGCACGCCGCGTCGCGCCAGTTCGCGCGCCAGCGCCAGCAGACGGGTCTCGTCGAGCCAATCCGGATGCCAGGTGATGCGGCATTCGAAATCCGCGCCGGACGCCAGCAGCAAGGTCAGGCAGGCTTGCGCCGGCCGCTGCGATTCGCGCCGGCCGGTGATGTCGTCATAGCCCTGGGCGTCGGCCTTGATGTCCAGGCCAACCCAGTCCAGGTGGCGCAGCGCGTCGGCCAGCCGCAGCGGATAGATGCCGGCCGTATGCAGGCCGATGCGAAAGCCCATGCGTCGCGCGTCGCGGATCATGGCTGGCAGGCGCGGTTCGCTCAGGGGTTCGCCGCCGGAGAACACCACCGCGTCCAGCAGGCCCTGGCGGGTGGCCAGGAAGGCGCGCACCTCGCGCCAGTCGTAGCGCGCGGCGCGGGTCTGCAGTTCCGGGTTGTGGCAGTAGTGGCAGCGCCAGGGGCAGCCGGCGATGAAGACCACGGCGGCCAGCGTGCCAGGCCAGTCCACGGTGGAGAAAGGGGTCAGCCCGCCGACGGCGGGCGAGTGGCGCGGCAGCGCCTGCGCGGCGGGCAGGGGCGGCGTGGCGTGGGCGCGCGCGGTGTGCAGGCGCGAACCGGCCCGGGGGCCGGCCGCCGCCTCAGGCGCGGGGTTCGACGAAGAAGCGGCGCTCATTGAACTCGCCTTGTTTGCCGGTGTTGAACGAAGAGACGGGGCGGTGATAGCCCATGACGCGGGTCCAGACTTCGCAGCGCACGCGCTGGCTGTCGTCCAGGACCGGCGCGGTGGCGGCCTGGGGCGTGGATGGTTCGGTCATCAGGGTTTGCATGGTGGGGTTTCCTTCTGGGTGGGACGTCGGGCGGGCTGCCCGGCGCGGGTGAGCATTGCGCTAGGCCGGGACGCGGCAGGCCGATTGCCGGGCCAGCAGTTCGGCGTCGCACTTGGGGCAGAACTCGTGGCGCCCGGCCAGGTAGCCGTGCGTGGGGCAGATCGAGAAGGTCGGCGTGACCGTGATGTAGGGCAGCCGGAAATTCGCCAGCGCGCGCCGCACCAGCGTCTTGCAGGCTTCGGCCGAGGACACGGCTTCGTTCATGTACAGGTGCAGCACGGTGCCGCCGGTGTACTTGCCTTGCAGCGCCTCCTGCTGCGCCAGCGCCTGGAACGGGTCGTCGGTATGGCCCACCGGCAGCTGGCTGGAGTTGGTGTAGTAAGGCTGGGCCTCGGTGCCGGCCTGTAGGATACCGGGATAGCGCTTGCGGTCCTCGCGGGCGAAGCGGTAGGTGGTGCCCTCGGCCGGCGTGGCTTCCAGGTTGTAGAGGTGGCCGGTCTGTTCCTGGAATTCGGTCATGCGCGCGCGCACCCGGTCCAGCAGGCGCAGCGCCAGCGCGTGGCCGGCGGGCGTGGTCAGGTCGTCGGCGTCGCCGCTGAAGTTGCGGACCATCTCGTTGATGCCGTTCACGCCCAGCGTGCTGAAGTGGTTGCGCAGCGTGCCCAGGTAGCGCCGGGTATAGGGATACAGGCCCTGGTCGATGTAGCGCTGCACCACCTTGCGCTTGGTCTCCAGCACGTCGCGGCCCAGTTCCAGCAGGCGGTCCAGCCGCGCCATCAGGCCGGCCTCGTCGCCCCGGTGCAGATGGCCCAGGCGCGCGCAGTTCACCGTCACCACGCCGACCGAGCCGGTCTGTTCGGCCGAGCCGAACAGACCGTTGCCGCGCTTGAGCAGCTCGCGCAGGTCCAGCTGCAGGCGGCAGCACATGGAGCGCACCATGTGCGGCTCCAGGTCCGAGTTCAGGAAGTTCTGGAAATAGGGCAGGCCGTAGCGCGCCGTCATCTCGAACAGGCGCGTGGTGTTGGGATGGTCCCAGTCGAAATCGGGCGTGATGTTGTAGGTCGGGATGGGAAAGGTGAAGGCGCGTCCCTTGGCGTCGCCGGCCATCATCACCTCGATGTAGGCGCGGTTGATCATGTCCATCTCGGCCTGCAGGTCGCCGTAGGCGAAGGGCATTTCCTCGCCGCCGATGTAGGGGATCTGCTCGCGCAGGTCGGCCGGGCAGGTCCAGTCGAAGGTCAAGTTGGTGAAGGGCGTCTGCGTGCCCCAGCGGCTGGGCACGTTCAGGTTGTAGATCAGCTCCTGCATCGCCTGCTTGACGTCGGCGTAGGTCATGGCGTCGCGGCGGATGAAGGGCGCCATGTAGGTGTCGAAGGAGCTGAAGGCCTGCGCGCCGGCCCATTCGTTCTGCAGCGTGCCGAGGAAGTTGACGATCTGGCCGATGGCGGCCGACATGTGGCGCGGCGGCGTGGCCTCGACCTTGCCGGGGATGCCGTTGAAGCCCTCGGTCAGCAGCTGGCGCAGCGACCAGCCGGCGCAATAGCCGCTGAGCATGTCCAGGTCGTGGATGTGGATGTCGCCGTCGCGGTGGGCCTGGCCCGCCTCGGGCGTGAAGACATTGGACAGCCAGTAGTTGGCCGTGACCTTGCCGGCCACGTTCAGGATCAGGCCGCCCAGGCTGTAGCCCTGGTTGGCGTTGGCGTTGACGCGCCAGTCGCGCTGCTCCAGGTATTCCTCCATCGCGCTTTCCACGTCCACCAGCGTGTGGCGCAGCGAGCGCAGCCGCGCGTGCTGCTCGCGGTGCACGATGTAGGCGCGCGCCGTGCGCCAGTGGCCGGCGCGCACCAGCGCTTCCTCGACATGGTTCTGGATGGTCTCCACGCCGGGGCAGACATTGCCGTCGCGCGTCAGGGCCTCGGCCACCGTGGCGGCCAGCGCCCGGGCGGCATGCGGCTCCAGCTCTCCGGTGCTCCGGCCCGCCGCCGCGATGGCCTGGGCGATCTTGCCGGCGTCGAATCCGACGACCCGGCCGTCACGCTTGAGGATGTGTTCAATCTGCATGGGTGGCACCATATGTAGTGGAGTGCGAAAACTCTATCACCACATATGGTGTTGATTGCGTTGCGGCCGCGCCGGATTTGGCCGGCGCTTGATCGGGCGCAAACCCCACTGGCGGGGCGGGAAAAGACGCAATGCATCCCTTCAAGCGCCGTTCGGCGGCACCCTGAAGTGCTCGATGACGCGCTTTTCGGCGCGGCGCAGCAGGCGCATCAAGGCCGCGCCCAGACGGCGCAGCCCGGGCGCGGCGGAACGCGGCCGGGGCCGGGTCGTGTCCGGCGTCGGTTCGACGGCGGGGCGGGAGGACGGTGCGGATGTGTCGTGATTCATGGAGCAGCATGCTCGGAGATACACTGCCATCCGTAAAGTTGAATGAACTGACCTCAATCGTCAGGAAAGCTGATGCGTAACCTGAACCTGGATCAGATCCAGACCCTGATCGCGATCGCCGACCTGGGCACCTTCGCGGCGGCGTCGCAGGCGCTGCATCTGGCGCCGCCCACGATCAGCCTGCACATCAAGGAACTGGAGGCGCGCATGCAGGTTCCGCTGGTGCTGCGCGGCCGGCGTCAGGCCGGACTGACGGCGGCGGGCCGGGCGCTGGTCGAGGAAGGACGCAAGCTGCTGGCCGCCAGCGACGATCTCGTGGACATCGTGCGCCGCCGCGCCGCCGGCAGCGTGGGCGTGGTGAAGGTGGGCGTGTCGGCCGGCGTCGGCATCCGCCTGCTGCCGCTCGTGCTGGAGGCCTTGGGGCGGCGCGCGCCCGGCGTGGACGTGAAACTGGAAGCGGCGGGTTCGGCCGAGGCGATGTTGCGGCTGCAGGGCGGCACGCTGGACGTGGCCATCGTCGCCAGTCCGCAGCCCGCCACGGCCCGGGTGGCCGTGACGCCCTGGCGCGACGACGAAATGGTCGCGCTGTTGCCCGCCTCATGGGAAGCGCCCGAGGCGGTCACGCCCGAATGGCTGTCGACGCGGCGCTGGGCCTGCTTCGCGCCGGGCACGCAGATGCACGGCCTGATCGCGTCCTGGTTTGGCCAGGCCGGTTTCAATCCGAGGCCATTCCTGGCCCTGAGCTACCCGGGCGCGTTGAAGGGCCTGGCGGCGGCCAGCCAGAGCGCGGCCATCCTGCCGCTGGCCGAAGTGGAGGACGCGGGGCACGCGGACGTGCAATGGCGCGCGCTGTCGCCGCCGCTCAGGCGGCCGATGGCGCTGGCCTATCGCGCCGCGCCCGAGCCGGGCGCGGCGGCGGCCGCCGTGCTGGAGGCGCTGGCGGCGTTCTCCACCGCTTGAGGTCCGCCAGAAGGCGGCAGGGCAAATGGCCGCCTGTCTCAGTCCAGCGTGATGCCGGCGCGCTTGCCGACGGCGCCGAAGGTGGCGAGTTCGCTGGAAATCTGATCGCGGAAGGCAGGGCCAGGCATGAACACCGGCTCCATCGCCATGTCCTCGATGGACTTGCGCACCTGCGGGTCGCGCATGACTTCCTCGACCGCGCGGCCCAGCGTATCCAGCACCGGCGCGGGCGTCTTGGCCGGCGCCACCAGGCCGTACCATCCGACCATGGACACGCCGGGCAGGCCGGCCTCGGCGAAGGTCGGCACGTCCGGCAGCTGCGGCGAGCGATGCGCGCCGGTGACGGCCAGCGCGCGCACCTTGCCGGCCTTGGCGTGCGGCGCGGCGGACGCCACGGTGTCCACGCCCAGCGCGACCTCGCCGCCGATCAGCGCGGTCACCAGCGGCGCGCTGCCCTTGTACGGGACCGGCGTCATTCTGGCGCCGGCGGCCTCGGCGTACATCTCGCCGGCCAGGTGGGGCGCGGAACCCGGGCCGAAGGTGCCGTACATCAGTTCGCCCTTGCCGCTCTGCTTGCGGGCCAGCTCGGCCGCTTCGCCGGCCGTGCTGGCGGGCAGGTCCTTGCGCGCCAGCAGCACCAGCGGCGCCAGCGAGACGATGGCGATGTGTTCGTAGCTGCGCAGCGGATCGTAGGGCAGGTCGGTCTTGAGCGCGGGCAGCACGGAATAGGTGGTGCTGCCCGACACCATCAGCGTGTAGCCGTCGGGTCGCGCGCGGGCCACGGCCTCGGCGCCGATCACGGTGGACGCGCCGGGGCGGTTCTCGATGATGACCGGCTGGCCCAGCTTGCCGGCCAGCTTGCTGGCCAGCAGGCGCGCCACCGAGTCGGTCGCGCCGCCCGGCGTGAAGGGCACGACGATCTTGATCGGCTGTTCGGGATAGGCGGCGTGCGCCGTCGCGCCGCAAGCGGCGGCGGCCAGGGCCAGGGCGGTTGCGGCGGCGCGGGTCTTGATGGACATGGCGTGGTCTCGGCGTCAGGGTCGAAGGGGCGCGGCGGCGTCGCGCAGGGCCGGTCCCTGGTCGCCCAGGTCCCAGAACAGGCCGGCCATGATGGCCAGGCCCTCGCGGGCGACGCTGCCCAGCAGGTGCTCGTTGGGCGCGTGCTGCGCGCAGGCCGGGTACGAGTGGGGCACCCAGATCGTGGGCAGGCCCAGCAGGTCGGCGAAGATGTCGTTGGGCAGCGAGCCGCCCAGGTTGGGCAGCAGCGCGGGCCGCTTGCCGGTGCTGCGCTCGATCGAGGCCGCGGCCCAGCGGACCCAGGCGTTGTCCGGGGACAGCCGGGTGGCGCCGGCCTGCGCGCCCAGGCGGATGCGAACCTCGCCGAAGCCGGCCTGGCGCAGGTGTTCGCGCACATGGGTTTCCAGCGCGCGCCAGTCCGTGCCGACCACGAAGCGCAGCTGGCACCACGCAGAGGCCTCGGGCGGGATGGCGTTGACCGGCTTGGCCGGATCGCCGGCGCCGAAGGTCAGCACGTCCAGGCTGTTCCAGCCGAACACCTTTTCCGAGGCCGACAGGCCGGGCTCGCCCCAATGCGCGTCTATGGCGGGATCGTCCGCGCCGCCGCCCACGTCCAGCTCGGCCAGGGCCCCGGCCACCGCCAGCGGGATGGGCGGCGGACGCAGGCCGGGCATCGTGATGCGGCCGCGCGCGTCCACCAGCGTGGCGATGGCGTGGGCCAGCACGATGGCGGGGTTGGACAGCAGCCCGCCCCAGTTGCCCGAGTGATAGCCGCGCTCGCGCGCGCGCAGCGACAGCTCGAAATTCACCGCGCCGCGCGAGCCCATGAACAGCGTGGGCCGCTCGGCGTGCAGGCGCGGGCCGTCGCTGGCCAGGAAGACATCGGCCGCCAGCTCATCGCGCCGAGCCTCGCAGAAGGCGGCCAGGCCGGGCGAGCCGGCTTCCTCGCCGGTCTCGATCAGCCAGACGGCGTTGAAGCCCAGCCTGCCGCCGCGCGCGGCGATGGCCTGGCGCAGCGCGGCCAGGTTGATGCTGTGCTGGCCCTTGTTGTCGGCGGTGCCGCGCCCGTACCAGCGGTCGCCCTCGACGCGCAGCGTCCAGGGATCGCGGCCGGCGTCCCAGCGCGCCGCGTTGCCGCGCACCACGTCGCCGTGTCCATACAGCAGCACGGTGGGCAGGGCCGGGTCTTCGATGCGCCGCGCCACCAGGATGGGCAGGTCGGCGCCGGCCGGGTTGTCGTGGATGCGACAGGCAAAGCCCAGGCCGGCCAGCAGCGGCGCCATGTCGTCGCGCAGATAGGCGTGCTGCGCGGCCGCCTGGCCGGCTTCCTCGCTCTCGGTCCGGAACGCCACGCGGCGGGCCAGATCGGCCTGGAAGGTGCCGTCGTCGTACTCTGCGACGGCCTGCATGAGGGCTTGCTGGCGATTCACGATGGTCCTCGTTGCGGATTCGAGGCACAAAGTTATTACGCTTCTTCGCGTGCCACAATTAGATAATTCGCATTTCAAACATGCCATTTTGGCAATGCTTGGGAGTCCGCCGTGATTTCATTGGGCCTGAGGTATTTCCTGGAAGTCGCGCGCAGCGGCTCGATCGCCGCCGCCGCCGGCGCGCAGCACGTGGCGGCCTCGGCGGTCAGCCGGCAGATCGCCAAGCTGGAGGACGAGCTGGGCATCGCGCTGTTCGAGCGTCAGGCGCGCGGCATGGCGCTCAGCGACGCTGGACGCCAGCTGGCCGCCTACGCCAGCGCCGCCGCGCTGGAGGCCGAGCGCGTCGCCACCGAGATCCGCCATCGCGGCGAGCAGGGCGACGTGACCGTGCGGCTGGCCTGCACCGAGGGCTTCGCCCATCGCTTCCTGCCGCAGTGCATGGCCGAGTTCAAGCGCCTGCGCCCGCAGGCGCGCTTTCACCTGCGGGTCGAGCGGCCCGAGGAGGTCGGCCGCCTGCTGCTGGAAGGCCTCTCGCAAATCGGACTGCGTTACACCACGGTCCATGACGACCGCCTGTCCACCGAGGTGCTGTGCCGCGCGCCGGTCTATGCGGTGATGTGCCGTCGGCACGCGCTGGCCGGCCGTCGCAGCGTCAGCGTGCGCGACCTGGCCCGGCTGCCGCTGTCGCTGGGCGACCAGGGCACCACGGTGCGGCAGCTGTTCGACGCGGCCTGCGCCAATGCCGGGCTGCACATCGAGCCGGCCTACGTGTCCAATCATTCCGCCGCCTTCCTGCCCATGCTGGCCGGCAGCGATATCGTGGCCCTGTCCGGCTACCTGACCGTCGGCGGCCAGCTCGACGCGCTGCGTCTGGCCGCCGTGCCATTCAGCAATCCGGAAATGCGCCAGCGCAGCGTGCAAGCGCAGACGCTGCAGGGGCGCACGCTGCCGGGATTGGCGCGGGAGTTCATGGACCTGCTCGGGGAGCGCCTGGAACAGGGACTGCGGGCCAGGGAGGGGTGAAGCCCCGGGCCGCCTGGCGCGCGGCACAAAATGGCTGGTATCGTGCTCAGCCTGGGCGACGCCGCCGCGCATGGTGCCTCGATGCCAAGGCAGCGTCGGCGCACGAGCCTTAATTCTCGTGCGTTATGCACGTTAACAATTGAACGGCCCCCGCGCGCGCAATGCGGGAGGACGCCATTTCAACGAACCGCCAAGCGTCGCGCAGGCTCTGCTCTGAGGCGCATTGGCTTTCATTCTGGAATCGCCATGCGTTTTTCATCTTTGCTCTTCAGCAGCCTTGCCGGGCTGGCGTTGACCTGCATCAGCGGACCCGCGATGAGCCAGGCATCGACCAAGGTGCTGAAGGACTTCACCGCTTGCGACGGCAGCTTTTTCAGCAGCCTGCATCAGGACAGGAAGGCGTGGGACGGCGTGCCGCTGGGCGGCGCCGGCAATGTCAGCGGCATCCGGGTGCCGGACAGGAATGACAAGGCCAGGAACTCGGTCGTGTTCAAGCGCGCCATCAACGTGAATGGCCTGGCGCTGACGGAATACATGGACTGGTACGTGGATGGCAAGTCGTTGGGGAAAATGCTGTTCTGGGGCTTTACCATCAGCGGCCGACCGGCAGAAGTGATGGAAAGACTGCGCCCGCTGATCAAGGATGAGGAGCGGCTACGCAAGGACGGCGCCGGTTTCATGCGCGCGGAGGTGAAAATCGCGCAATCGCCGTGGGTGCCAGCCATCGTCAACTCGGGCGCTGCCGCCGGTTTGAACAAGGTCGAGCGGACGCTGATGATCGACCTGGACGAAAGCAAGAACGAGGTCACGGTGATGTGCTCATTGCAGGGCGGCCTGACCGCGGCCGTGCTGAAGGAGGTTCGTCCCGACATGGCGGAAAAGGAGTATCCGCGCGAATTGCAGGCCGCCACTTTCGAGGATGCGCCGATCCCCAAGGACGTGGCGGCGACCGCGCAGTCCATCCTGGCGGCCGGCGAGGCATGGAAACCGAAATTCAAGTCCCTGAGCTACGTCGAACGGTTGGCGGGCGCCAACGGCAAGCCCGGCCAAGCGGTCAAGATCGAACTGCGCGCCTTGCCCGATGGTCTGATATCGAAGCGAGAGATATATGGCGAGATGTTCTCGACCCGCAGCCTGATGTTGGGCAATATCGCGTTGTTGAAGTTCCAGATGGTCGGCATGGGGGACCAGCGCCCGTCGGTCAGTTCGGCATTGCGTCTGGACATGCCGCAAGCCTTGCCGCCGGGCACGATGGTCAGCGTCGAAAGGCAAAGCGGCAGCGTGCCCGCGTTCGGCGGTGAGCAGTCGTCCAGCGACACCTCCCGGTGCGAGGCGCGGTCGTCGATTGACGTCGATGCCGTCTTGCCCTCGCTGAAGGGCAAGGGCATTGCGCTGGCCTGCACATCCTCGGCCGGCACGCCGCCATACTCCATGCTGTATGTGGAGTCGCTGGGCGTGGCGTTGCACCTGCCGGTCTCGGCCGACCGGATCGAGGACGCCAAGGGGCGCATCAGCGACTTTCAGCTGGAAAGGTGAACGGCCGGCCTTGATGCGTCCTACATCGGATCCAGCGGATAGATCGGCCGGCGCACGCGCTTGAACTCGATCTGGCTGTAATCCGATGTGGTGACGCCGTTGCCGGCGCATTCGATGATGGCCGTCGCCATGTCGGCGTAGCCCGCGCGCCAGTGCATCCGGCTCTTGAGCGCCAGGTAGCGCTTCTGCGTCGGATCGATGCCGGCCGACAGCAGGCAGTTGACGTCGTAGGGCTCCTGGTGGCCGGAGATGACGACGATCTCGACGCGGCCCGTGTCGATCACCACGGTCAGCCCGGTGTCGTTGAGCGTGCCGCGCCCCATCGGGCCGCGGCTGCGGTACAGGCCGTCGAACACCAGCTTGACGCGGCCCGTGACCTCCAGCGGCAGGCTGGGCTGGCGCAGCGCGGGGGCCTGGATCTTGCCGCCCAGCGAGAGCGTGACCGTCTGGCCCACGCCGGCCCGGGCGGCCTGTTGCGCGGCGTCGGGATCATAGATGGCGTAGAAGGCCACGTTGTCCAGTCCCTGGCGCAGGATCTCGGCCAGCACCGTGGTGTTGTCCATCGAGCCGCCCGAGGCCGCGTTGTCGCAATGGTCCAGCAGCACGACGGGGCCCTGTTCGATGCCGGCGGCGCGGGCGACCGAGGGTTGCAGCGCGTCGGAGCGGTAGACCCAGTCGGCGCGCGTCGCCCAGGCGCGGTCCAGCAGTTCGTCGCGCAGCTGCTCGGCCTGCGCGGGGCTGGCGTCGGTACAGACCACGGCGCTCAGGCCGGCCTCGCGGATGTCGGCGTGCGGAAAGCCCACGAACACCGACGCGGCCAGCGCCTGGCCCTGGGTCTCCAGCTCGATGCAGCGCGCCTGCAGCGACCGGTTGGGCTCTACATGGGTGCCCTGGCGCAGCACGTGCGGCAGCATGGGCCGGTTGCCCCAGGCCATCACCGGACGGATCTCGCCCTTGAGCGCGCGCGCCACGATGCGCGCGGCGCGCACGGCGGCGGCGTGGATGTCGACGTGAGGGTAGGTGTGATAGCCGGATATCACGGTCGCGTGCCTGACCATGTCGTCGTACAGATTGGCATGCATGTCCAGCGTCACCGCCACCGGGATGTCCGGCGCGATTTCGCGGATGCGGCGCAGCAGGTCGCCTTCCGCGTCTTCCAGGTCGCTGGTCACCATGGCTCCGTGCAGGTCCAGCAGCACCGCGTCGTAGCCGCCGCGCGCCAGCTCGTCCAGCACGGGCTGGCACAGCGCCCGATAGGTCTCGGCCGTGGCGGGGCCGCTGGGCCAGGCGGCCGCGGCCACCGGAATGGTGACGTTCGCGCCGGTCTCGCGCGCCACGTCCAGGTAGCCGGCCAGGCCGCTGTTGGTGCCGCCGTACAGCGCCACCGCCGCGTCGCCCGAGACGGGCTCGGCGCTGCCGCGGAAGAAGCGTTCCAGCGGGGTGGGGACGGGCGAGAACGTGTTCGTCTCATGCTTGATCATTGCCAATAGCCAACGCATGCTGCCTCCAGTGAGGGAAAAAGGGAATGGGCCGCCGGCCCGGCGGGAAGACGCGTCCGCGATACCGTGGCGGCGCGGCGCTCAGGGGGTCTTGTCGACCCCCCAGAACACCGGGGCCGGCGCCAACGGCAGTCCGGAGAGCTTGCTGGAATACGCCCGCAACGGCGTGCTCTGCCCCAACGGCACGTACAGGCCTTCGTCGATGGCCACGCGCTGCAGCTCGGCGGCGATCCGCTTCTGTTCGGCCGGGTCCGAGCTTAGCGCGTACTGGTCGCGCAGCGCCTCGACCTGGGGAAAGTCGGGCCAGCCGTACCAGGCCTTGTCGCCATCGGCTGCGGCCATGGGCGTGCGTACCGGATCGGCCAGGTCGGCGGTGTACATATTGGTGTTCAGGATGCTCCAGCCGCCGTCGGCCGGCAGCGCCCTGGACGCGCGCCGCGAGGCCACGCTCTGCCAGTCCATGGCCGCCAGCGTGACGTTGAAGCCGGCCTTGCGCAGCGCCTGGGCCATGACCACCGGCTGCGGCGACAGCGAGGCCACGTCGGTGGCATGCAGCATCAGCACGGGCGTGTTGTCGTAGCCGGCTTCCTTCAGCAGCGCGCGGGCCTTGTCGATGTTCGAGGGCACCACCATGTCCTGGCCGGCATCCGCCTGCATCGGCGTGCCGCAGCCCCACAGCGAGGCGCAGGTGCGCCAGTACTTGGGATTGCCGACCAGCGCCTTCATCACGTCCTCCTGGCCGATGGCGTACATGGCGGCCTGGCGGATCTTCCTGTCATTGAACGGCGGATGCAGGAAGTTGAAGCGATACATCGAGTAGGCGGGGCTGGACGTGGCCGGCTCCACCTTGATGCCGGCATCGCCTTCCAGCATGGGCAGCAGGTCGTAGGGGAACTGCTCGACCAGATCGATCTCGCCGCTCGTCAGGGCATTGGCGGTGGTCAGGTGATCGGGCATCACCAGCCACTCGACCCGGTCCACCTTGACGCGCTTGCCGCCGGCCAGGCCGCTGGCGGGTTCCGGGCGGGGCACGTAGGCGGCGTTCTTGACGTAGACCGTCTTCACGCCGGGCTTGAACTCGACGACCTTGAACGGGCCGGAACCGGTCATGTCGGTGATGGGCTTGCCGGGCGGCTGCTCGGCGACGCGCCGGGGCAGGATGAAGGGCGCCGACGTGGAGGGCTTGGCCAGCGCGCGCAGCGCGAGGTCGGTGGGCTGCGTCATGACGAAGCGCAGGCGGCGCGCGTCCACCGCCTCGATGCGCTCGGTGAACTTGAGCAGCTTCTGGCCCATGGCGTCGATGGCGGCCCAGCGCCGGATCGAGGCCACGCAGTCCTCGGCCGTCACGGGCTGGCCGTCATGCCAGGCCAGGCCTTCGCGCAATGTCAGCGTATAGGTCTTGCCGTCCTCGGACACGTCCCATTTTTCCAGCATCTGCGGTTGCAGCGCGTTGTCCCCGTCCACGGCGATCAGCGTGTCGTAGATCATGTAGCCGTGCCAGGCGGTGATGTAGGCCGTGGTGGCGTGCGGGTCGGTCAGGCGCAGCGGTGAATGCATCACCGCCCTGAGCGTGGTCTCGGCCGTGGCGGGCGCGGCGGCGGCCAGCGGCAGCAGCGCCAGGAGCGCCGCTCCCAGCCGCGCGCGCGCCGCGTCGGCCCAGGTTGGCCGCGCGGCCCGCGCGATGGCGGCGGTACAGGGATACACAGGGGGGCAAGGCTGGTCGCGATGGCGCATTAAGGCTCCCGTCAGGGTTGGCCGCCCGGCCTGCAAGAAACGGTACTGCAAGGCATGTGACCAGCGGCATGCGGCCCATTCTGGGTACGCCCGCCAGGTTTGAAAATACACGCCCCAGGCCAAACCGGGGCGCTTGTATAGTCGGGAAAATTGCAACTGTACAGGTCGTGCGTGGTGGCCGAATCCTTGATCGAGTTCCAGCCCGTGCGCGGCGACGCCGCGTCGACGCTGGTGGAACAGGTGGTCGCGGCCGTGCGCCGGGCGATCGAGCGGCGGGCGCTGCCGCCCGGGGCCATGCTGCCGTCGATACGCGCGTTCGCCAGCCTGCACCGCGTCAGCGTCCATACCGTCGCCCGCGCCTATGGCCGGCTGGCCCTGGACGGCTGGCTGACGGCCCGGCCCAGGCTGGGCTACCGCGTCGCGCGTCCGCGTCCGCCGCAAGCCGCGCCGGCGGTCTGCCGGCCCGCCGCGCTGGACACGCAGTGGCGCCTGTGCGAAACCCATGCCGACAGCCCCCCGCGCCTGAGCCCTGGCTGCGGCTGGCTGCCGGACGACTGGCTCAACCAGGACGGCCTGCGCGCCGCGTTGCGACACATCAGCCGCCAGCCGATGCGGCGCATGGCGCACTACGGCCATCCCCTGGGCTATGCGCCCTTGCGCGTACACATCGCGGCGACGCTGGGCGAGCGCGGCATCGCGGTCGACGCGCAGCGGGTCCTGCTGACGCAGGGCGCCACGCAGGGCCTGGACATCGTCGTGCGCACGCTGCTGCGTCCGGGCGACACCATGGCGGTGGAGCAGCCCTGTTATGCCAATCTGTTCCCGATCCTGCGCCTGGCGCAGGTGCGCGCCGTGCCGGTGCCGCGCGGCGCGGCCGGGCTGGACTGCGTGGCCCTGGAGCGGGTGGCGCGGCTGCACCGGCCCAGGCTGCTGTTCATCAACACCGCGCTGCACAATCCCACGGGAACGAGCCTGGAAGCGGCCAACGCCGCCGAGGTGCTGGCGCTGGCCGCGCGCCATGATTTCCACATCGTCGAGGACGACGTCTCGCGCGAGCTGCTGGATGGCTGGTCCCCGTCGCTGGCGGGACTGGATGGCGCGCGGCGCGTGATCTACCTGGGCGGCTACTCCAAGAGCATCGCGCCGTCGCTGCGGGTCGGCTACATGGTGGCCGACGACGCGCTGCTGCGGGTCTGCGCGCGCAGCAAGATGATGAGCGGGCTGACCGGTCCCGAGACCATGGAACGCCTGGTCCACCACGTGCTGCTCGAAGGACGCCACGCGGCGCACACCGCGCGCCTGCGCGACCGGCTGGCGCGGGCGCACGAGCAGATCGAGGCGCTGCTCGACGCCCATGGCTTCGAGATCTGCGCGCGGCCGCGAGCCGGCCTGTTCCTGTGGGCGCGACTCGCCGGCCGCCGGGCCGGGCTGGGCGCCGACGCGCTGGCCAGGATGGCGGCGGATGCCGGCATTTGGCTGACGCCGGGCTCGCTGTTCGACATAGGCGGGAAGGACCTGCCCTGGCTGCGCTTCAACGTGGCGTACTCGCAGGATCCGGAGCTGTGGCGCTTCCTGCGCGAGGCGGGGGCGGCGGGCGGGACGTAGCGCCGGCATCGCCAGTCTCGCGGCCCTGATCCACGATGCCTGTTCCTGAGACATTTCGCTGCGTCCTAGGACTGGCGGCAGCCAGACATCAAGCCATCAGAGAGCGCGAGCCAATGGTTCCACGCGACGCATGCAAGTGGTTCCATCAGTCATCGCGAGGCGCTGCTATGTTGGCCGGACAAGAACGCAAGCCCGACAGGGCCCAACGCAGCCTCAAGGAGACACGTCGTGAATCACACGCACGAGCAGGGCGGCGCCGGCGCGCCGCAAGGCGCCAATGAAAACGCGCTCAGCGCGACGCTGAAGACGCGTCATCTCACCATGATGTCCATCGCCGGCGTGATCGGCGGCAGCCTGTTCGTCGGCTCGGGCAGCATCGTGCACTCGGCGGGGCCGGCGGCGGTGCTGGCTTATCTGGCCGGCGGCATCGCGGTGGTGTTCATCATGCGCATGCTGGGCGAGATGGCCACCGCCAATCCCGACACCGGCTCGTTCTCCACCTATGCCGACCGGGCCATCGGCCGCTGGGCGGGCTTCACCATCGGCTGGCTGTACTGGGGCTACTGGGCGCTGCTGATGGCCTGGGAGGCGCACGTCGCGGGCATCATCCTGCACGAGTGGTTCCCGATGCTGTCGGTCAACGCGTTCACGCTGGGCGCCACGCTGGTGCTGATCCTGCTGAACTTCTTCAACGTCAGGAACTACGGCGAGGCCGAGTTCTGGTTCGCGCTGATCAAGGTCGTGGCCATCGTCTGCTTCATCGTCGTCGGCACGCTGGCCGTGCTGCGGCTGTGGCCCTGGGGCGAGGCCCAGGGCGTGGCCAACCTGGTGGCGCATGGCGGCTTCATGCCCAACGGCGGCAAGGCGGTGGTGGTGGCGCTGCTGGGGGTGATGTTCGCCTTCCTGGGCGTGGAGATCGTCACCATCGCCGCGTCCGAGTCTCCCAATCCGGCGCAGCAGATCAGCCGCGCCACGCGCTCGGTGGTGTGGCGGGTCTGCCTGTTCTACATCGGCTCGATCTTCCTGATCGCCGCGCTGGTGCCGTGGAATGATCCGCTGCTGGGCCAGTCGGGCTACGGCGCCTACCGGCGCACGCTGGAGCTGCTGGGTGTGCCGGGCGCGCAGTTCCTGATGAACTTCGTGGTGCTGACGTCCGTCAGCAGCTGCCTGGTGTCGGCGCATTACACGGCCTCGCGCATGCTGTATTCGCTGGCCCGGCGCGGCGACGCGCCGGCCATGTTGCAGCGCACGCGCGGGCGCAGCGGCATACCGGTGCATTCGGTCATCGCCTCCTGCGCCGTGGCGGTGTGCATGGCCCTGATCAACTTCGTCGATTTCCTGCGTCCCAAGGATGTGCTGGACACGCTGATGAACATCACCGGCATGGTCGCCATGCTGGTCTATCTGGTGATTGCCTGCTCGCAACTGCGCATGCGCGGCAAGCTGCGCGCCGAAGGCAAGGAGCCGCTGGTGCGCATGTGGCTGTTTCCCTGGCTGACCTGGGCGGTGATCATCTTCATCGTGGCGGCGCTGATCACGATGGTGTTCGTCGATGAGTACCGGACGGTGGTGCTGTCCACCGGCGCGGCGGCGCTGGCCGTGGTGGCGGTCGGGCTGCTGCGGCATGGACGCGGCGGGGCCGCGCGCCTGCACGGCGCGCGGGCCTGAAGCCGCCGGGGCCGGCGGTCGCCGGCCTTGGCCTGTTGTTCTGCAACCGGGGCCGGGTTGGCCCATCGCCTCGGTATTTTCCCGATGGAACAACCCATACGCGCATTTGTTCTATTGACCATACATTAGGACACTTCTAGAGTTCGCGGCATGGATACCGCGATGCCCTTGCCGAAGTACCACCAGATCTACCTTGTGCTGCGCGAGCAGTTGCAGGAAGGGCGCTACGACGTGGACGGCGTGCCGGGCGAGCATGCGCTGGCCGCGCAGTTCCAGGTGGCCCGCATCACCATCCGCAAGGCGATGGAGATGCTGGTGGCCGACGGGCTGGTGTCGCGCCGGCCCGGCCTGGGCACCTGGCCGCGCAGCGCGCCGGCCGCATCCGCTACCGCGCCGCGCCCGCGCGCGGCGCAGAAGGCGCAGCTGACCGGACTGATGGAGAACATCGTCAACATGGGCCTGCGCACCGCCGTGCGCGTGCTGGACTGCATTCAGGTCGGCGCGCCGCCGGCGGTGGCCGAGGCGCTGGAGATCGCGCCGGGCGAGCCGGTGATCAAGAGCCTGCGGGTGCGCAGCACCGAGGCCGGCCCCTTGTCCTACATCACCACTTACGTGCCGCTGGCCGTCGCAGCCTTCACGCGCGAGGACCTGGAGCGCCAGCCCTTGCTGATGCTGCTGGAGTCGGCTGGCGTCGAGTTCGGCGGCGCCACGCAGACCATCAGCGCCCGGCTGGCCGACGCGCAGATCGCGCCGCATCTGGACGTGGCCGTGGGCTCGGCCCTGCTGGCCGTGACGCGCCTGGTGCGCGACGTCAAGGAACGTCCGGTGCAGCTGCTGCAGGGCTTGTACCGGCCCGACCGCTACCAATATCAGTTGCAACTCTCGCGCGTCGGCGGCATCGACGCCAAGGTCTGGGTCAGCGAAGAGCTGTCGGCCCAATTCCATTGATCCCACTCCGGAGATTCGCCATGAACACGCGCCGTCATTTCCTGACCCGATCCGCCGCCGCCGCGGCCTTGTTGTCCGCGCCCTGGATCGCGCGCGGCCAGTCCGCGCCCGCCGTGAAGGTCGGCGTGCTGCATCCGGTGACGGGCGCGCTGGCCTATTCGGGCCAGCAATGCCGGCTGGGCGCGCTGCTGGCCATCGAGGACATCAACAAGGCTGGCGGCATCAAGTCGCTGGGCGGCGCGCCGCTGGAGGCGGTGCTGGGCGACGCGCAATCGCGTCCCGAGGCGGGCTCGGCCGAGGTCGAGAAAATGGCGGCGGCCGGCGTGTCCGCCGTGGTCGGCGCCTACGCCTCGGCGATCTGCCTGGCGACCACGCAGACCGCCGCGCGCCACGGGCTGCCCCATGTGGTCGACGTGGGCGTGGCCGACCAGATCGTCGAGCGCGGGCTGAAGAACACCTTTCGCTTCGGGCCGGGCTATCGCAGCTGTACCGAGCGCGCCATTCAGGACCTGGCGGCGCTGAACCAGGCCGCCGGCAAGCCGGCACGCACGGTGATGATCGTGCACGAGGACTCGCTGTTCGGCGCGGGCACGGCGGCGCTGCTGTCCAAGTCGCTGCCCGAGCACGGCTTCGAGGTGAAAGAGGTCATCAAGCATCCGAACCCGACGCGCGACTTCAACAATATCGTGCTGCGCATGCGCTCGGTCAATCCGGACATCGTGATTCCGGCCAACTACTACAACGAATACGCGCTGCTGCTGCGCGCCATGAAGCAGCAGAAGGTGCAGCCCAAGGCGATCTACTCCGTGCTGGGCGGGGCGGCGTCGAGCTACAAGTTCCTCAAGGAATATCCCGACGTGGCCCACGGCATCATCGACTGCAACCACTGGTTCAATCCCAAGGACGCGCGCGTCGCGCCGCTGAAGGCGCGGGTGGAGCAGAAGGGCGCCTACTTCAGCTACGAAGTCTTCATGACCTACACCAGCATGTTCCTGCTGGCGGACGCGCTGGAACGGGCGAAGTCGGCCGACCGCGCCGCCATCATCGAGGCGCTGGCGGCCAGCGCGTTCTCCGATCATCTGATGCCTTACGGCCCGACCCGTTTCGTCGACGGCCAGAACACCGGCGCGCGGCCCCTGCTGACGCAGGTCCTGGGCGGCGACATCCAGGTCATCATCCCGCCCGAGTACCGGCAGGCGGACGCGCAGTTCCCCGTGAAGGCCTGACGCGATGCCGCTGGATCCCGCCATCCTCTTCAGCGCCGTGCTCAACGGCCTGACCACCGGCGCCGTGTACGCGCTGGTGGCGCTGGGCCTGACCCTGATCTACGGCGTGCTGCACATCATCAACTTCGCCCATGGCGCGGCGCTGATGGTGGCGCTGTACGCGGTCTATCTGCTCAACCAGCAGCTGGGGCTGGATCCCTACGCGGCGCTGCCGCTGGTGATGGCGGGCATGTTCGCGCTGGGCTACCTGTTGCAGCGGCTGGTGATCAACCGCGCCAGCCATGGCAAGGACGAGAACATCCTGCTGGTCACGCTGGGGCTGTCCATCGTGCTGGAGAACCTCGCGCTGGTCTGGTTCAAGTCCGATACGCGCAGCATCGACACGCCCTATGCGCTGTCGACGGTCGAGATCGGGCCTGCGCTGATCGCGCTGCCCAAGCTGATCGCATTCGGCGGCGCGCTGGCCGTGGCCGCCTGCCTGCTGTGGCTGATCCGGGGCACGGACCTGGGGCGCGCCATCCGCGCGGTGGCGCGCGAGAAGCAGGGCGCCCGGCTCATGGGCATCGACGTGGAACGGGTCTACGCGCTGTCGTTCGGCATCGGCATGGCCTGCCTGGGCGCGGCCGCCTGTTTCCTGCTGCCGGCGTACTACGTCAATCCGCAGGTCGGCGGCGGCTTCGTGCTGGTGGCCTTCACCATCGTGGTGCTGGGCGGCATGGGCAGCTTCGCCGGCGCATTGGCCGGCGGGCTGCTGATCGGCGTGGTCGAGTCGCTGGGCGGCCTGTTCCTGGGCGACTCGCTGGGCCAGATGGGCATCTTCGCCATCTTCATCCTGGTGTTGCTGTTCCGCCCGCAGGGGCTGTTCGGGGGGAAAGCATGAACACGAGCGTCAAGGACGCCTGCGCCATCCTGGCCTTCGGCCTGGCGGTGCTGGCCATCACCGGCTTCACGCAGTCGGGCGTGCTGCTGACCTTCATCATGATGTCGCTGTACGCGGCGCTGCTGTCGCAGGCCTGGAACATCCTGGGCGGTTACGGCGGCCAGCTGTCCTTCGGCCATGCGCTGTTCTTCGGCGTGGGCGCCTATGCCCAGGCGCTGGGCCAGCTGTCGCTGGGCTGGAATCCCTGGCTGGCCTTGCCCTGTGCGATCGCGCTGGGCATGGCGGCGGGGCTGGCCGTGGGCGGGCTGACGTTCCGCTACGGACTGCGCGGCTCCTACTTCGCGCTGGTCACGCTGGCCTTCGCCGAGGTGCTGCGCATCGTGGCGACGAGCGTGTCCTTCACCGGCGGCGGCGTGGGCCTGATGCTGCCCTTGCGCGAAGTCGCGACCAACATGCAGTTCCCCAGCCGCCATGGCTACATCTACCTGATCCTGGCCTTCGTGCTGCTGGCGCTGGCCGTGACGGCCTGGCTGCGCCGCTCGCGCTTCGGCGCCTATCTGCAGGCCGTGCGCGACAACGAGGACGCGGCGCGCGCCATCGGCGTCGATCCGCTGCGCGTGAAGCTGGGCGGCATCGCGTTGTCGGCGGCCTTCATGAGCGCGGCCGGCGCCTTCTATGTGCAGGTGTTCCAGTACATCGATCCGGCCATCGCCTTCGGCCCGGCCGTGTCGGTCGAGGCGCTGGTGGGCGCCATCGTCGGCGGCATGGGCACGCTGTGGGGGCCGGTGCTGGGCGCGCTGGCGCTGCACGCGCTGGCCGACCTGACGCGCAACCTGTTCGGCGAGCTGCCCGGCATCAGCATGGTGATCTACGGCGTGGTGCTGATCCTGATCGTGACCTTCGCGCCGCGCGGCATCAGCGGCTGCGGCCAGTCGGCGGCGCGGCTGTTCAAGCGGCCCGCGCGCCGCGCGCTGGAGAAATGACATGCTGCTGCAAGCACAGGCGCTATCCATCAGCTTCGGCGGCCTGAAGGCCGTGCAGGACGTCAGCCTGGCGGTGCCAGCCGGCAGCATCAGCGCGCTGGTCGGTCCCAACGGCGCGGGCAAGACCACGCTGTTCGGACTGCTGTCGGGTTTTCTGCGCCCGGATCAGGGCAAGGTGCTGTTCGATGGCCGGGACATCACCGGCATGGCGCCGCAGCGCGCCGCGCGCCTGGGCATGGCGCGCACCTTCCAGATCGTGCAGCCCTTCGGCGCGCAGACCGTGCGCGAGAACATCGCCGTCGGCGCGCACCTGCGCCTGCCGGGGCGGGCCGACGCACTGGCGGCCGCCGAGGCCATCGCGCGCCGCGTCAACCTGGGCGCGCAGCTGGACAAGCCCGCCGCCGACCTGACCGTGTGCGGGCGCAAGCGCCTGGAGCTGGCGCGCGCGCTGGCCACCCGGCCCCGGTTGCTGTTGCTGGACGAGGTGCTGGCGGGGCTGAACCCGGCCGAGATCGACGAGATGATTCCCGTGGTGCGCCAGCTGGCGGCGGATGGCGTGACCGTGCTGATGATCGAGCACGTGATGCGCGCGGTCATGAGCCTGGCCGCGCAGGTCTGGGTGCTGGCGCAGGGCCGGCTCATCGCCCAGGGCACGCCGGCGCAGGTGACGCGCGACGCGGCGGTGGTGGAAGCCTACCTGGGGCATGGCGCGGCCGCGCGCCTGGCCGGGCAGGGCGGCGCGGGACGGGCGGAGGCGGGACGATGAACGGCTTGCTGGAAGTGCAGGGCCTGCGGGCCGGCTACGGCCGCACGGAAGTGCTGCGCGGCGTGGACCTGAGCGTGGGCCAGGGCGAGATCGTGGTGCTGCTGGGCAGCAACGGCGCGGGCAAGTCCACGCTCAACAATACCCTGTGCGGACTGCTCCGGCCCTGGGGCGGCCGCGTGCGCTTCGACGGCTCGGACCTGACCGGCCGCCACTACCGCGACGTGGTGCGCGCCGGCCTGATCCAGGTGCCGGAGGGGCGGCGCGTGTTTCCCAACCTGAGCGTGCGCGAGAACCTGGAGCTGGGCTCCTATGCGCGGGCGCGCGCCCGGCGCGCGGCCAATCTGGAACAGGTGCTGGACACCTTTCCCCGGTTGCGCGAGCGCCTGGGCCAGCTGGCCGGCTCCATGTCCGGCGGCGAACAGCAGATGCTGGCCATCGGCCGGGGCCTGATGGCCGAGCCCAGGCTGCTGATCCTGGACGAACCCTCGCTCGGGCTGTCGCCGCTGATGGTCGAGGAACTGTTCGCGCTGATCGCCCGCCTGCACCGCGCCGGGCTGTCCATCCTGCTGGTCGAGCAGAACGTGGGCCAGTCGCTGGAAACCGGGCAGCGCGCCTATGTGCTGGAAGAGGGCGCGATCCGCCACAGCGGATCCTGCGCCGAACTGATGGCCAGCGACGACGTGCGCCGCGCCTATCTGGGGATGTAGCCATGGATCCTGTCAGTCCTTCCGCCGCCTTGCGCGCCGTGGTCCGGGCGGGCGAGGGCGGGGATGCCGTACCGCAGACCCTGGCCCAGAAGCTGATCGCCGCCGCCTGCGGGCGCGAAACGGTGGCCGAGGGCGAGATCGTCACCTGCCGCGTCGACCTGGCCATGTTCCATGATTCCAGCGGCCCGCGCCGCCTGGAACCGATGTTGCGCGAAGTCGGCGCCCGACTGTGGGATCCCGCCAAGGTGGTGCTGGTGATCGACCACTACGTGCCCGAGTCCGACGAGGAATCGCGCCGCATCGTGCGCATCGCGCGGGAATGGGCCGTGCGCGAGCGATTGTCCAATGTCTACGACAGCCAGGGCATCTGCCACGTGGTGCTGCCGCAGGGCGGACATCTGCGGCCCGGCATGTTCTGCGTCGGCGGCGATTCGCATTCACCCACCGGCGGCGCCTTCGGCGCCTACATGTTCGGCATCGGCAGCACCGAGATGCTGGGCGTGGCCGTCACCGGCGGCATCTGGGTGCGCGTGCCGCGCACGCTGATGATGCGCTGGAACGGCCGGCTGGGCGCGGGCGTGACCGCCAAGGACATGATGCTGCGCATGATAGGCCGCCTGGGCATGAATGGCGGCCGCTATCAGGCCGTGGAGTTCTGCGGCGAGGCGGTGCGCGCGCTGTCCATGCAGGAGCGCATGACGCTGTCCAACATGAGCGCCGAGTTGGGCTCGCAGGTCGGCCTGGTGGCGCCCGACGCCACCACCGAGGCCTGGCTGCGCGAGGCCGGCGTGCAGGGGCCGCTGGATATCGCGCACTGGCAGAGCGACCCCGACGCCGACGCCGAGTGGCACGATTTCGACGCCGCCGCGCTGGCGCCGCAGGTGGCCGCCCCGCACAGCCCCGCCAATGCGGCGGATGTGAGCGTCCATGCTGGCGTGGCGGTGCAGGCGGCCTATATCGGCGCCTGCACCGGCGCCAAGCTGGACGACCTGCGCGCCGCCGCCGCCGTGCTGCGCGGCCGCCGCGTGGCGGCGGGCGTCAAGCTCATGGTGGCGCCCGCCAGCCTGCGCGACCAGAACGATGCCGAGCGCGAGGGCGTGCTGCAGACGCTGCTGGAGGCGGGCGCGCAGCTGCTGCCCACGTCCTGCGGCGCCTGCGCCGGCTACGGCGGCTCGATTCCCGACGGCGCCACGGTCATCTCGACCACGGCGCGCAATTTCAAGGGCCGCATGGGCTCCGAGACCGCTCAGGTCTACCTGGCCTCGCCCTACAGCGTGG
>NZ_JCBANH010000098.1:0-24738 GCF_059760925.1 Achromobacter sp. 1011791174 | reverse complement strand
CTTCGGGGGGGGTCTATTTTTTTAGCAAGGCCTTGAGCATGCCCAACCGTTCCTTCGGATTCATCGCCGCGGTGGCCTCGTCTTCCTTGATGGCGGGATCGTCCAGGCCCATTTCCTCGATGAAGCGCGACGGTTCGCGCACCACGTCCTCGCGGGCGCGGCGGCGGCGCTTGCACCAGCTCAGGTTCAGGCTGCGCTGCGCGCGCGTGATGCCCACGTACATCAGCCGGCGCTCTTCCTGGATGCGGGTGGCCAGGTTCTCGGCCGCGCGCGCCGGGTCGCCGACTTCGTCGTCCTTGCCCAGGTGCGGCAGCAGGCCTTCCTCGACGCCGGCCAGGTACACGTGGGGATACTCCAGCCCCTTCGAGGCATGCAGCGTGGACATCTTCACCGCGTCGGGTTCTTCTTCCTCGCCGCGCTCCAGCATGGTCACCAGCGCCACATGCTGCACCAGGTCGAAGAGCGACATATTGTCTTCCTCGGCCTTGCGCTTGAGCCAGCCCGTCAGTTCCAGCACGTTCTGCCAGCGCGTCTGCGCCGGCTTCTCATCGAACAGCTCGAACAGGTGCCGCTCGTACTGGATGGCTTGCAGCAGATCGTCCAGGATCGGGCCGGCCGGTTCTGCCGGCGCATCGCGCTTGCCATCGGCCGCGCCGCGGCCCGCGCGCCACTGCATGCGGCGGATGAATTCGGTGAAGGTGCGCAGCGGTTCGATCTGGCGCGGCGCCAGCAGGCTTTCCAGGCCGGTCTCGGGCACGGCGGCCAGCAGCGACAGCTCGCGGCTGGCGGCGTACTGGCCCAGCGTCTGCAAGGTGGCCTGGCCGATGCCGCGCTTGGGCGTGGTGGCCGCGCGGATGAAGGCCGGATCGTCGTCATCGTTGGCCAGCAGCCGCAAGTAGGCCAGGATGTCGCGCACCTCGGCCTTGTCAAAGAAACTCTGCCCGCCGGCGATGGTGTACGGGATCTTCAGGTTGCGCAGCGCCTGTTCCAGGATGCGCGACTGGTGGTTGCTGCGGTAGAGGATGGCGAAGTCCTTCCACTGCGCCTGGCGCTCGAAGCGCGCGGCCGACACTTTCATCGCGATGGACTCGGCCTCCTGCTCCTCGCCGTCCATGGCGGACACGACGATGGGCTCGCCCGTGCCCAGGTCGGACCACAGTTTTTTCTCGAACAGCTTGGGATTGCGCTCGATGACGCTGTTGGCCGCCGCCAGGATGCGCTGCACCGAGCGGTAGTTCTGCTCCAGCTTGATGAGCTTGATGTTGGGATAGTCGGTGGTGAGCTTGGCCAGGTTCTCGATGGTCGCGCCGCGCCAGGCGTAGATGGCCTGGTCGTCGTCGCCCACGGCGGTGAACATGGCGCGCTGGCCGGTCAGCAGCTGCACCAGCCGGTACTGGCACACGTTGGTGTCCTGGTACTCGTCGACCAGCAGGTAGCGCACGCGGTTCTGCCAGCGCGTGCGCACTTCCTCGTTGCCGGCCAGCAACAGCGCGGGAATGCGGATCAGGTCGTCGAAGTCCACCGCCTGATAGGCGGCCAGCGTGGCGGCGTAGCTGCGGTAGACATTGGCCGCCTCCGCTTCGGCGGGCGTCTGCGCCGCCTGCGCCGCGTCGTCCGGCTCCATCAGCGCGTTCTTCCACAGCGAGATGATGCCCTGCACGTGGCGCAGCCGCGCCTTGTCAGTGGTGGCCAGCAGTTCCTGGATGATGCTCATGGCATCGTCCGCGTCCAGGATCGAGAAGGTCGGCTTGAGTCCGGCATTGCGCGCTTCCTCGCGCAGCATCTTCACGCCCAGCGAATGGAAGGTGCTGATGGTCAGGCCCTTGGACAGCTTGCGGTCGACCAGCGTCTTGACGCGCTCGTCCATCTCGCGCGCGGCCTTGTTGGTGAAGGTCAGCGCCACCACGTTGCGGCCCATGTAGCCGCATTCGCGCAGCAGGTAAGCGATCTTCTGCGTGATCACCCGCGTCTTGCCGCTGCCGGCGCCGGCCAGCACCAGGCAGGGGCCGTCCAGGTAAAGCACCGCTTCCTTCTGCGCGGGATTCAGGCCGTGGCCAATGGGTTCGCTTGCGGACATTTTCCTCAGATCTCCAGCGGATCCACTTCCAGCTGCCAGCGCACGCGGGCCTCGTTGGCCAGATAGGGCAGGTAATGCGACCACACCCGCAGGAATTCCTGCAGCGCCGGCCGGCTGGTGCTTTCCACCAGCAGTTGCGCGCGCTCCACGTTCGCCACGCGCACCACGCGCAGCGGCACCGGGTCGTACAGCATGATGGCGTCCAGCGGCGGGAAGTCCGCCGCCCACTCGCCTTCCGGCATGGCGCGCGCCTGCTGCAGGAAGGCCTGCGCCGTGGCCAGCTCGCGCGCCTCGGCGGTCAGCAGCGCCTGATAGGCGTAGGGCGGCAGGCCGGTGCTCTCGCGTTCGTCCAAGGCGTGGCGGGCGAAGCCCGCGTAGTCGTGCCGCAGCAGCGCCTGGTACACGGGCTGCTCGGGATAGCCGGTCTGGATCAGCACCTCGCCATTGTTCTGATGGCGGCCGGCGCGGCCAGCCACCTGCATGAGCTGCGCGAACAGGCGTTCGGGCGCGCGGAAATCATGCGCGAACAGCATGGAATCGGCGTTGAGCACGCCCACCAGCCCCAGGCGCGCGAAGTCGTGGCCCTTGGCCACCATCTGCGTGCCCACCAGGATGTCGACCTCGCCCGCGTGCACCGACGCGAACAGCGCTTCGGCGCTGCCTTTCCTGCGCGTGCTGTCGGCGTCGATGCGCAGGATGCGTGCCTCGGGAAACAGCTCGGCCAGATGCTCCTCGATGCGCTGGGTGCCGCGCCCCATCGGCGCCAGGTCCTGGTCGCCGCATTCGGGGCAGGCGCGCGGCACCGTCGCCTGGTAGCCGCAATGGTGGCAATGCAGGCGGTTGCCGCCGTTGCCGCTCCGGTGCAGCACGGTGAAGGCCGTGCAGCGCGGGCAGTTGCTGACCCAGGCGCAGGACTGGCAATGCAGCACCGGCGCGTAGCCGCGGCGGTTCAGGAAGATGAGCGACTGCTCCTTGCGCTCCAGTCGCTGGCCGATGGCGTCCAGCAATTGCGGCGACAGGCCCTGTTTCATCTGCAGGCGGCGCGTGTCCACCAGCTTGATCGCCGGCAGGCTGCTGGCGCGCGCGCGGCCCGGCAGCGCCAGCCGCAGGTAGCGGCCGCGCTCGGCGTGCTGCCAGGTTTCCAGCGAGGGCGTGGCCGAACCCAGCACCACCGGCACATTCAGGTCGTGCGCCCGCCACACCGCCAGATCGCGCGCCGAATAGCGCAGGCCGTCCTGCTGCTTGTAGGACGCGTCGTGTTCTTCATCGACGATGATCAGGCCCAGCTCGGACAGCGGCGCGAATATCGCCATGCGCGTGCCCAGCAGCATGCGCGCCTGGCCGCGCTGGGCGCGCGACCACGCATCCAGCCGCTCGCCGTCGGACAGGCCGCTGTGCATCACGGCCAGGCCGTCCTGACCCAGCTGCGCCTCCAGCCGCGCCCGCAGCGCGCCTTCGAGTTGCGGCGTCAGATTGATTTCCGGGACCATCAGCAGCACCTGACGACCGGCGGCCAGCACGCGCTCGGCGGCGCGCAGGTAGACCTCGGTCTTGCCGCTGCCGGTCACCCCGTACAGCAACACGGGCTTGAAGCCGTTCAGGGCGGCCAGCGTTTCCACCGCCGCCTGCTGCGCATCGTTCAGCGCCGGCGGCTGGTCGGCCTCGGCCGGCGCGCGCGCCTTTTTACGCTTGCGACCGTCCAGCCGCGCCACCGGCCCGCCGGCGGAGCGCTTGCCCTGATAGGCGGACGGCTTGCGCAAGGGCGGCGGCAGGGTCGGCAGCATGACCTCGCCCAGCGGCCGCTGGTAGTACTCGGCGGCGAAGCGCGCCAGGCGCAGCCAGTCTCCGTCGAAGGGCGGCAGGTCGCGCAGCACCTCTTCGATCGGCTTGATCTGCTTGGGGTCGAAAGACGGCTCGGCCGGATTGTCCACCACCACGCCGATCATCTTGCGGCGTCCGAACGGCACGATCACGCGCAGCCCCGCCTCCACCGGCGCATCGCTGCGGTAGTCGAACGGACCGGGCAAGGGCACATCCAGCGCCACCCGCACCCAGCAGACGGCGGCGGGATTCTGGACGGCGTCGGTATCAGGCATGTTCACGGGGACGGATCAATGGAAGACGGTTTTCTGGCCGAAAGGTTGAGCCGTCCGGCGATAGGCCGGATCCCGCCAATTCCCCCAGGGGTCGCCGGGCCGGCTTGCCCCCTGCCTGTGGATAACTTTGGGGAAAAGGCAAGAGCAACATCACACTTTGGAATAAGGCAAGATTGCATCAACTCTTGCAATCCTGCTGAAAACCCTGTTTTTGTCATTATTAACAATGACTTATGCAGGCTTTCGAGATTGTAAACCAGCTTATAAAGGGTTTTCCCCGAGCGCTTTCTTGCTGTGCACAACTGTGCGTCGGGGCCCTCAAGCTTCGGCCCTTGGGCGCGAAGCGTTCACTCACTTATCCCCGCAACGAACGGCTGTGCCGGTGGACTTCATCGACCAATTCGGCTACGGCTTCAGGAGGCGTGAAGCGAGAAATGCCATGCCCCAGATTGAACACATGCCCCCCCTTGCCGACCGGGCCGAACGCGTCCAGCACCCGGCGCGCCTCGGTCCGGATGGCGTCGCCGCCGCCGAACAGCGCCATGGGATCCAGGTTGCCCTGGAACGCAACCGAGTCGCCGGTGCGGCGACGCGCCGCCGCCAGGTCCACGGTCCAGTCCAGGCCGACCGCGTCGCAGCCGCAGGCAGCGATCTGTTCCAGCCACTGCCCGCCGCCCTTGGTGAACACGATGACCGGCACGCGGCGGCCTTCGTTCTCGCGCTTCAGGCCCGCGACCACCTTGCGGGTATACGCCAGCGAAAACTGCTGGAACAGGCCATCGGCCAGCACGCCGCCCCAGCTGTCGAACAGCATGACGGCCTGGGCGCCCGCGTCGATCTGCGCATTCAGGTATTGCAGCGTGGCCTGGGCGTTGATTTCCAGGATGTGATGCAGCAGGTCCGGCCGCGCGTACAGCATCGTCTTGATCAGGCGATAGTCGTCGCTGCCCTGCCCTTCGACCATGTAGCAGGCGATGGTCCAGGGGCTGCCGGCGAAACCGATCAGCGGCACCTTGCCGTCGAGTTCGCGGCGGATGACGCGGACCGCGTCAAAGACATAGCGCAGCTTGTCCATGTCGGGCACGGCCAGGCGGCGCACGTCGTCCTCGGTGCGCACGGGATGCGCGAAGCGCGGCCCTTCGCCAGCGGCGAAGTCCAGTCCCAGGCCCATGGCGTGCGGCACGGTGAGAATGTCGGAGAACAGGATGGCCGCGTCCAGGTCGAACCGCGCCAGCGGCTGCAGGGTGACTTCCGCGGCGTAGTCGGGATTCTGAGCCAGGCCCATGAACGAACCCGCCCGGGCGCGCGTCTCGTTGTACTCGGGCAGGTAGCGGCCCGCCTGGCGCATCAGCCAGATCGGGGTATAGGGCACGGGCTCGCGCAAGAGCGAGCGCAAGAACACATCGTTCTTCAGGGCGGAAGCAGACACGGCTATCCTCTTTGATCGGAAGCCGTGAGTTTACTTCCCCTGGCTGACAGAACGCGGCCCTAGGCCCAAGGCGGGCTTGTTCGGACGCAAGCGGCGAGAATGACCGAGGCCGTGCGCCGGCGCTTGGCGCCCGGTCCGGACAGCGCTCAGTCCGACGGCATGTCCTGGCCGCGCCGGGCCGCCGCGATGCGATAGGGCGCGGCTTCTATGCCGTGCTTGCGCATCAACGCCCAGAATGCGCGGCGGTGCTTGCTGGACGCCCTGGCGGCCTGCGCCACGTTGCCGCCGTGATGGGAGAGTGCGCGCCGCAGGTACTCGCGCTCGAACTCGCCCACCACGCGTGCCTTGGCCCGTGCGAATGGCTCGCCGCCGTCCTGCCAGCGGGGCAGCAACCGCAGGCTCGCCATGGCCTGGTCGAACAAGGCCGACGCCACGCGCGGACGCGTCGCGGCCGGCGGCGAGCCGCCTGCTTCCGGGCCCGGCTCGCGGCCCCGTCCTGGAGCGGGCATCGCGCCCGGGCGATGAGGCGGCAGGCCGACGGGCGCGAGGACCGCCTGGCCCTGCGCCCCATAGCGCAAGGCGGGCTCTTCGAGCGAGGCCGCCGCCAGCCCCCACGCAGCCGACAGCAGCTGATGGCGCAAGCGCACGCGCAACCCTTCCAGGCAGACGGGTTCGGAAATGAAATCGGCCGCGCCCAGCGCCAGCAGGTCCTCGATGGCCGACGCCTTCATACCGTCGACCAGCACCAGGATGGGCGTGGCCAGGGCCGGCCGCGCCTGCTGCAAGGCGATGCGGGTCCAGGCCAGCGTGGCCGGCTCGACCGGCATCAGGCAGGCATCGTAGCGCTTGAGCGTCACGGCCATGGCCGCCAGCGCCTGCGGTTCGGCGGCCTCGCCCGCGCTCGCGAGCAGCAAGGGATGAAAGCGCACACGCGCCACTTGTGGCTGATGCCGCTCGATCCAGCCGCGCATGGCCGCATCGTGGCCAGGCGGCAGCAATACCCCGCAATCCAGCATTTCACGCACCTGCTTCTCCTGTTTCCGCGCGGCGCCGGCATACCGGCGGCGCCGCCAAAACTGAAGGCTAATGTTGCGGATCGCTCAGGGCTATTCGTAGTGAACGCAAGGTGGCGGCAGGCGAGGATGCGCAGGCAAGGCCGCGCAGGCAAGAAAAAAGCGGCCAGAGGCCGCTTCTTTCCGGATCCGGGGCAAGCCCCGATCGCCCGTCCGCTCAGTGCGAGCGGCCGCCTTGGCGCAGCTTGCGCGCGGCCACGGCTTGCGCCGCCAGCATCGCGAGCTCGGCTTCGACCACGGCGATGTCGGCCTTGTCCTTGGCGTTGCGCAGCGCCTCTTCGGCGCGCTGGCGCGCTTCCAGGGCACGGGCCTCGTCCAGGTCGGCGGCACGGATGGCCGTGTCGGCCAGGACCGTGACGCTGCCGGGCTGCACTTCCAGGATGCCGCCGGCGACGAAGATGTTTTCCTCGCCCTGGTCGGCACGAACGATCTTGACCGTCCCGGGGCGTATGCGCGAAATCAGCGGGGTGTGGCCGGGCAGGATGCCCAGCTCACCCGCTTCGCCAGGCAGCACCACGAACTTCGCCTCACCGGAGAAGATCGCTTCCTCTGCGCTGACGACATCCACATGCAGGGTAGCCATATCGGTTCCTTATTGCAGTTTCTTGGCCTTCTCGAAGGCCTCGTCGATCGAACCGACCATGTAGAAAGCCTGCTCGGGCAGCGCGTCGCACTCGCCGTTCACGATCATCTTGAAGCCGCGGATGGTTTCAGCCAGCGGCACGTACTTGCCGGGCGAACCGGTGAACACTTCGGCCACGTGGAACGGCTGCGACAGGAAGCGCTGGATCTTGCGCGCGCGGGCCACGGCCTGCTTGTCTTCCGGCGACAGTTCGTCCATGCCCAGAATCGCGATGATGTCGCGCAGTTCCTTGTAGCGCTGCAGCGTCTGCTGCACGCCACGGGCCACGGCGTAGTGCTCTTCGCCGACGACTTGCGGGTCGAGCTGGCGGCTGGACGAATCCAGCGGATCCACGGCGGGGTAGATGCCCAGCGCGGCGATGTCACGCGACAGCACGACGGTCGAGTCCAAGTGCTGGAAGGTGGTGGCGGGCGACGGGTCGGTCAAGTCGTCAGCGGGCACGTACACGGCCTGGATCGAGGTGATCGAGCCGGTCTTGGTGGACGTGATGCGCTCTTGCAGCTTGCCCATTTCCTCGGCCAGCGTCGGCTGGTAGCCCACGGCGGACGGCATACGGCCCAGCAGAGCGGACACTTCCGTGCCGGCCAGCGTGTAGCGGTAGATGTTGTCCACGAAGAACAGGATGTCGCGGCCTTCGTCGCGGAACTTCTCGGCCATGGTCAGGCCGGTCAGCGCCACGCGCAGACGGTTGCCCGGGGGTTCGTTCATCTGACCGAACACCATGGCGACCTTGTCCAGAACGTTCGACTCTTCCATTTCATGGTAGAAGTCGTTGCCTTCGCGGGTACGCTCGCCCACGCCGGCGAACACCGACAAGCCGCTGTGCTGCTTGGCGATGTTGTTGATCAGTTCCATCATGTTGACGGTCTTGCCCACGCCGGCGCCGCCGAACAGGCCGACCTTGCCGCCCTTGGCGAACGGGCACACCAGGTCAATAACCTTGATGCCGGTTTCCAGCAGCTCGACCGACGGCGACAGCTCGTCGAAACGGGGAGCGTCCTGGTGAATGGCGCGCTTTTCTTCGTGCTTGATTTCACCGGCTTCGTCGATCGGACGGCCCAGCACGTCCATGATGCGGCCCAGGGTGCCGGTGCCGACGGGCACCGAGATCGGGGCGCCGGTGCCGGCGACCTTCATGCCACGGCGCAGGCCGTCGCTGGAGCCCAGGGCGATGGTGCGCACCACGCCGTCGCCCAGCTGCTGCTGAACTTCGAACGTCAGGCCCTTCTCGGCGAACGAGGAACCCTCGTCGGCCAGGGTGAGCGCTTCATAAATCTTGGGCATGTGATCGCGGGGGAACTGAATATCCACCACGGCGCCGATGCACTGAACGATGGTTCCGTTGCTCATGTCGATTCCTTGCTTGATAGCTTTTGAGACGGGAAGCCGCGCCTTAGACGGCGGCGGCGCCCCCTACGATTTCCGAAATTTCTTTGGTGATCGCGGCCTGGCGGGTCTTGTTGTAGACCAGCTGCAGATCGCCGATGACCTTCTTGGCGTTGTCCGATGCCGCCTTCATGGCGACCATCCGGGCCGATTGCTCCGAAGCCATGTTCTCGGCCACGGCTTGGTACAGCAGGCCCTCGACGTAACGCTGCAGCAGGTCGTCGATCACGCTACGGGCGTCCGGCTCGTAGATGTAATCCCAGCTGTAATCCGACTTCACTTCCGAGGTCTTGGACAGGTTTTCCGCGCCGGTCTGGTACGGATCGTCCAAACCGCTGGCCAGGGGCAGCAGGCGCAGGAACATCGGCTCCTGCTTCATCGTGTTGACGAAGCGGGTCGACGCCACGTACAGCGCGTCGATGCGGCCTTCCAGGTAAGCGTCCAGCTGCACCTTGATCGCGCCCAGCAGGCGGTCGAGTTGCGGCTTGTCGCCCAGCTGGACTTCGTTCGAAACCAGCTTGGCGCCGATGCGGGTCAGCACGCCCAGGCCCTTGTTGCCGAAAGCGGTCGCTTGCACGGCGATGCCGTTCTTCTCGAACTCTTTCAGCTTGGACAGCACCACGCGGGTGATGTTGGTGTTCAGGCCGCCGCACAAGCCCTTGTCAGTCGTCACCATGACCACGCCGACGGACTTCACTTCGCGTTCGACCAGGTAGGGGTGGCTGTACTCGGGGTTGGCCTGCATCAGGTGCGCGGCGATCTCGCGCACCTTGGTGGCATACGGACGGCCGGCGCGCATCCGTTCCTGCGCCTTGCGCATCTTGGATGCGGCGACCATTTCCATCGCCTTGGTGATCTTGCGCGTGTTTTGCACGCTCTTGATCTTGGTTCGGATTTCCTTAATTCCGGGCATTGCGCTTTCCTGTGAAGACTGGCCGATGGGTTCCGCTCGCGCCTCATCCATCCGTGAAGGACGGGCGAGGCGCTACGGACGCCTAACCCATCACTTTCTTAAAAAGCACCGTGCTTCTTGAATTCCAGGATGGCGGCGGCCAATTCGCCTTCGTCATCCTTGGACAGTTCCTTGGTGTCTTCGATGCGCTGGATCATGGCCGCGTGCTTGGCCTTGAGCTGATCCTTCAGCGACTTCTCGAACGCCAGCACTTGCGAAACGTCCACGTCGTCCAGGTAGCCGTTGTTGACCGTGTACAGCGTGACGGCCAGTTCCCACACCTGCAGCGGCTGGTACTGCGGCTGCTTGAGCAGTTCCACCACGCGCTTGCCGCGCTCGAGCTGGCGACGGGTGGCGTCGTCCAGGTCGGAGGCGAACTGCGCGAAGGCGGCCAGTTCACGGTACTGGGCCAGGTCGGTACGGATACCGCCGGACAGCTTCTTGACGACCTTGGTCTGGGCGGCGCCGCCGACGCGGGACACCGAGATACCGGCGTTGATGGCCGGACGCACACCGGCGTTGAACAGGTCGGTTTCCAGGAAGATCTGGCCGTCCGTGATCGAGATCACGTTGGTCGGAACGAAGGCCGACACGTCGCCCGCCTGGGTTTCGATGATCGGCAGCGCGGTCAGCGAGCCGGTCTTGCCCTTGACGGCGCCACCGGTGAACTTCTCGACGTACTCTTCGTTGACGCGAGCGGCACGCTCGAGCAGGCGCGAGTGCAGGTAGAACACGTCGCCCGGGTAGGCTTCGCGGCCCGGCGGACGGCGCAGCAGCAGCGAGACCTGGCGATAGGCCCAGGCTTGCTTGGTCAGGTCGTCATAGACGATCAGGGCGTCTTCGCCGCGATCGCGGAAGTATTCGCCCATCGTGCAGCCGGCGTAGGCGGCCAGGTACTG
The DNA here is from genome assembly GCF_059760925.1 of Achromobacter sp. 1011791174. Classification (NCBI taxonomy): domain Bacteria; kingdom Pseudomonadati; phylum Pseudomonadota; class Betaproteobacteria; order Burkholderiales; family Alcaligenaceae; genus Achromobacter; species Achromobacter sp. 1011791174. The sequence goes on along the minus strand of NZ_JCBANH010000098.1, from coordinate 14,183 downwards.
CATGGCGGCCGAGTCGGAGGCCGAGGCGGCCACGACGATGGTGTATTCCAGCGCGCCGTGCTCTTCGAGCTTGCGCACCACGTTGTTGATCGTCGACGCCTTCTGGCCGATGGCGACGTACACGCAGGTGACGCCCTTGCCCTTCTGGCTGATGATGGTGTCGACGGCCACGGCGGTCTTGCCGGTCTGGCGGTCGCCGATGATCAGTTCGCGCTGGCCGCGGCCGATCGGGACCATCGAGTCGATAGCCTTGATGCCGGTCTGCAGCGGTTGCGACACCGAGCGGCGGGCGATAACGCCGGGCGCCACTTTTTCGATGATGTCGGTGGCCTTGGCGTTGACCGGGCCCTTGCCGTCGATCGGCTCGCCCAGCGTGTTGACCACGCGGCCGCGCAGTTCGGGGCCGACCGGCACTTCCAGAATGCGGCCGGTCGTCTTGACCTGGTCGCCTTCGGACACGCCGGTGTAGTCGCCCAGAATCACGGCGCCGACGGAGTCGCGCTCGAGGTTCAGCGCGAGGCCGTAGACGTTGTTGGGGAATTCGAGCATTTCGCCCTGCATCACGTCCGACAGGCCGTGGATGCGGGTAATACCGTCGGTCACGGACACGACGGTGCCCTGAGTACGGACATCAGCCGAAGCGCCCAGGCCCTCGATGCGGCTCTTGAGCAGTTCGCTGATCTCGGAGGGATTGAGTTGCATATAGACTCCTGGAATCCTGTAAGTGCGCCTTAAGCGGCGAGCTGGTCGCGCATGCGGGCCAATTGGGCTTGTACGGAAGTATCGAGCACCTGGTCTCCGACAGCCACGCGCACGCCGCCGATCAACGACTGATCAACGGTGACGCTGGGCTTGAGCTTGAGGCCGAATTTTTGCTCGAGCGCGGCAACCAGTTCTTTGACCTGGGCTTCGCTGAGTTCGAACGCGCTGGTGATTTCCGCCTGCGCCGTGCCGTCGTGACGATTCCGCAGCGCTTCGAATTGCGAAGCGATGACGGGCAGCAGCAGCAGCCGGTCATTCTGGACCAGCAGCTCGATGAAATTGCGGGCGGCCTGCGGCAGCTCGGCCTTGATCAGGCCGGAGAACAGCTCGACGCGCTGCTTGTCGCCCAGACGCGGGTCGGCCATCGCCTCGCGCACGTCGGGGTTGGCGGCGACTTGCGACAGCTGGCCGACCAGGTCGGCCCAGGCCGGCAAGCCGGCCTTGTCGTCACGGGCCGCGGCGAACAGCGCCTCGGCGTACGGCCGGGCAACAGTGGAAAGTTCAGCCATGACGGTCCCGGATTAAAGCTGCGCGCGGAGCTGGTTCAGCAGCTCGGCGTGGGCGCGGGCGTCAACCTCGCGCTTGAGGATCTGTTCAGCACCCTTGACAGCCAGCGCCGCGACGTCGTCGCGCAGCGCATCACGGGCGCGCTGGACTTCCTGCGCGGCATCCTGCGCGGCTTGCGCCACGATACGGGCACGCTCGGACTCCGCTTCGCGGCGGGCCTGGTCGATCAGCGAGGCGGCTTGCTTCTCGGCCTCGACGATACGGGCGTGGTTTTCGGACTTGGCAGAAGCCTCGATCAGGCTGATACGCGCCTGGGCCTGGGCCAGATCGGCCTTGCCCTTATCGGCCGCGGCCAGGCCGTCGGCGATTTTTTGGCGGCGCTCGTCCATCGCCTTCGTCAGAGGAGGCCACACGAATTTCATGGTGAACCAGCCCAGAACGAAGAACACGAGCATCTGGAAAATTATCGTCGCGTTCAGATTCACGGTCGTTCCTTTAACACCATTCGGCTCCGGTCGCGCCTGAAGAGAGGGCAATCACGGAGCGCTCGATACTTTGCTGATCGGCGATGGGCCCTTGGCCGCATCGCCGACAGCGTCATGACCCGCCTGTTTCGCCGGCGGGCAGTGCCTTAGCCGACGAACGGGTTGGCGAAGGCGAACAGCATGGCGATACCCACGCCGATCAGGAACGCCGCGTCGATCAGGCCAGCCAGCAGGAACATCTTGGTTTGCAGAGCGTTCATCAGTTCAGGCTGACGAGCCGAGGCTTCCAGATACTTGCCGCCCATCAGTGCGATGCCGATGCAAGCGCCGATGGCGCCCAGACCGATGATAAGACCGCAAGCGAGGGCAACGAAAGCGACGTTGGTCATGACAACTCCTTGGTTAGAAATCTGAAGTCAAAAATTAAGGAATAAGGGTACTGCTCAATGCAAGATGATCTTGCCATCCCGCGTCGGCCGGTTGGCCGCCGCGGGAAATCCGGGGGTCAGTGGCCTTCGTGAGCCTGGCCGAGGTACACCAGCGTCAGCATCATGAAGATGAAGGCCTGCAGCAGGACGATCAGGATGTGGAAGATCGCCCACACCGAGCCGGCCAGGACCTGGCCGATGCCCAGTCCGATGCTGGTGCCGTTGAAGCCGGTCCAGGCGCCGCCCAGCAGGGCGATCAGCATGAAGACCAGTTCGCCGGCGAACATGTTGCCGAACAACCGCATGCCCAGCGAGACGGACTTGGCGGCGTATTCGATCAGGTTCAGCAGCAGGTTGAAGGGGGCCAGCACCACGGCCGCGATGCCATGGGCATGGAACGGCGCGGTGAACAGTTCCTTGACGAAGCCGCCCGGGTGCTTGATCTTGATGCCGTAATAGAACATCAGCAGCAGCACGCCCAGGGACATGCCCATCGGCACGTTCAGGTCGGCGGTCGGGAGAATGCGGTGATAGTAGAGCGGGTCGCCGTGCTCGGCGCCCAGGCCGGTCCAGCGCCAGATGGAGGGCAGCAGATCGACCGGCAGCAGGTCGAGCGCGTTCATCAGGATGATCCAGAGGAACACGGTCAGGGCCAGCGGGGCCACGAACAGACGGCTCTTGGCGTTGTGGACGATGCCCTTGGCCTGGTCGTCGACCATGTCCACGACCATTTCCACGAAGGCCTGCAGGCGGCCCGGAACGCCGTTGGTGGCGCGGCGCGCGGCGCGCCAGAGGAAGAAAATGACGATCAGGCCGGTCAGGGCCGACCAGAACAGCGAGTCGTAATTGATGACGTCGAACTGAGCAATAGCGCTCTGTTTCTCGCCGGTGTTATTCAGATGCACCAGGTGGTGCTGAATATACGCGGACTGAGGCGACACGTCGCTGGCAGCAGCCATTTGATTCCTACCCTATTTGCTGTATGCCCGGCCCTTGCGGATCGGACGATTCCACGATTTCGTTTGCCGCGGACTTGCCGGCATCTATGACAACTTGCGGAACATCAATAGCAGGAGATATCCCTTCAAGGTGAGGATCAGGCCCAGCAGCGCCGCGGGCCAGACCAGCCAGCCTTGCGCCACACGCGACAGCAGCCACAACAGCAATGCCGTTGCGAACAGCTTGATCAACTCGCCAAAGAGAAAGGTAAAGGGACTGGCCCGTCCGGACCGTACGCTGAAAGCCAGGCGCAATGCGAACAACGCATTGGGTATGAAATACGCTCCTGCCCCCGCCAGCGCCGACCAACCTGCCGCTGCCCCTCCGACAACCCCCGCGATTACTGCTGCTGCGAGCCCCAAGGCGCCCTGCGCCGCCAATGCCAACAGAAGGCCGCGGCTTGCCTGCGCATTCAGTGCCGCACGGTCCGCGTCGCTGAGTACCAGCACCCGATCCGCCTGGCCCTGCTCCGGCGTTCCCCGCATGGCATCCTGCCCTGCATTTTGCCCTGCACCCTGCCCGGCAAATACTTGCTGCGCATGTTGTGCTTCTAGCTGCATGGAACCCCGCTGCATCAGACTTTTCCCGCGTTCAGGCAACACCAGACACCATCCCTTTCAGGATTCATGGGGTATTCCCCCTTTGGTTTCGTCTGGATCGCCGGGCTTTTCAGGCGGTATCCTCTTGCGCCAAATTTTCATCGGCGCCGGGAAACACCCGCTTTTTCGCCCAACTCATTGCCCTACAACTGCTTTTCTGCCCCTGTCAGAACTAGCGGCGAACAACCCTGTGTTCTTATCCCGCAAGCGTCAAACCCGCAGAGTATAGCTTGATTCTTTTTGGGCGAGCAAATGAACTTTCGGCCGGTTGTAAGCTGCCCGAGACAGTCCTTTGCGTCCGCGCCAAGGACAAAAATAGGGACGTGAAAAGCGTCGGGCAGGAGCCTGCCCCTAGGATTCGTCCCAGCCGAAATCGCCCCGCAACGGCGTCCATCCCCGCGCTTCCAGCCCCCATCCGAACCTCGCGCAAGACCCGGCGACCACAAGAAAAAACGCGCGCCGCGTTGAATCGCGGCGCGCGTCCCGCCTGCGCGGTACGTGCTTCAGTCGCGGCGCACCGGCGGCGGCGCCCACAAGCCGTCCAGCGCCAGGTCCTGCGGCCAGTACAGGCGCATGCTCAACAGGAACGGGCCATCGGAGGCCGGCGCGCTCAGCCAGTTCGCGCGCTTGCGCTCGCCGGGGTCGCGGCGCTGGATGTACACGTCCAGCGAACCGTCGGCGTTGTACTTCAGGCCGTCGGTGCTGCGCAGCACGTAGCGGTTGGCGGGATTGGCGGCGAAGCCATGCTGGCTGTTGTAGACGTGCAGCGACCAGAACGCGTTGGCCGGCGGCAGCTGGCCCTTCTCGAAGTGCAGCACGTAGTCCTCGTCCGAATTCAGCGTGCGCCCCTTGGAATCAGCGACCGTGACCGGATACAGCACGTCCTCGGGCGTGGGCGCGCCCAGGCCCGCATAGGCGATGGAAGCGCGGCGCGTGTAGTCGGTGCCGTAAGTGCCGATGCCCGACAACACGGTGTTCCAGCCGTTCAGCGGCGTGCCCAGCCGCGTCACGCCGTCGGCGATGCGGCGGCCCGCCAGCGGCTGCGCGTCCGCCAGCGCCTGCTGCACTTGCGGACTCAGGCGGCCGAAGTTGAAGGGGCGCCGGTCGTCCAGGCCGATGCGGCGCATGCGGTCGAGCATGGGACCGTCGTTGGCGTGCGGCGGGTTATTGCGCAGCGTGTCGAAGAACAGCGCGAAGAACGAGGCCGCATCCAGCGCGGCCGCCTGCTCGGACGGCGTGCCCGGCGGCAGCTGCATGGGCGCCGGCATGGGCAAGCCGCTGCCGATGGGCGCCGTGCCGACGCCCGCGCCGGTCTGCGGATACGGATCATGCCCGCCTCGCGGCGTCGCGCCGCGAGCCCGCGTGGACGGCGGCGCGGCCGCCGAGATCAAGGGGCTGGCCGACATGGACGACTGGATCTGATTGACGGCCGCATAGTCCTGCGGACCGCCGGCCTGCGTCCAGCCGATCAGCCAGCCGGTCGCGGTGGGGCTGCGCACCAGGTCCACGCCGGGCGGCAACGTGCCTTGCCAATCGGGCCCGACGATGGCGAAGGACTGCGCGCCGTTGCCATTGGTGCGCGTGCCGCGCGAGGCGAACACATCGCTCCACATGTCCAGCGCCGACAGCAGCGTGTAGCGGCCGCCGGCATCGGGCAGGCGCACGATCAGCGGCGCGCGCGAGACGTCGAACCACAGGCTCGAATGCAGCGCGTCGGCGCTGGGCCAGGGCGTGCCGGTGGCGGCGGGATCGGGGAATGCGGTCTTGTGGCCGAACTGGTTCATCGGCGCCTTGCCGTCGGCCGGCGACTGCACGGCGGTGGCCTGGCGGCGCGCCAGTTCCATCAGCACCATGGGATAGGCATAGACGTAGGCGTCGATGGCGGTATCGCGCAGCTCCTGCTCGCTCATCCTGGGCGCGGGCGCGGCGGCGGCCGGATACGGGGTTTCGGACACCAGTCTCAGTGTGGAGCGCGGGGCCTGATTCTGGGCCGGGGTCTGGGCCTGGGCGGCCGCGAAGCAGGCGCTCAGGGCGCTGGCCAGAACGACGGCGGTCCAGCGGCGATTGACAGTGGGGTTACGCATGCAAGGCTCCTTGTTGGTTTTGTTTCGCAAGCGAGCCGCCGCGCAGGGCTTGCCAGTACGGGCAAGCGCCTGTGGCGCGGCACCTCCTGGTATGACGCCTTTCCAGGATAGGGCCGATACCTGCAACAAGGTGCTGCCCAGAAGTTTCAAGGCGCAACGCTGGCGGGAGCCTTCTGGGACGTCTGCCCGGGCCGGGCACGCGCGCCTTGGCGGCGCGCCGCGCGGCTTCCTTGCCCAGGGCAGCGGCGCAAAAAAAACGCGCCCGGCAAGGGGCGCGCCTGGACTCGCGGCTTCCCCCCGGCAGACCGAAGGGAAGGTAACAAGCCTTAACGGTGTTTGAAGTCCGGTTTGCGCTTCTCGACGAAGGCGGCCATGCCTTCCTTCTGGTCCTCGGTGGCGAACAGCGAATGGAACACGCGGCGCTCGAACAGCAGACCTTCGTTGAGCGAGCCCTCGAAGGCGCGGTTGACGCATTCCTTGGCCATCATGACCGAGGGCAACGACATGGAGGCGATCACGGTGGCGGCGTCCAGCGCCTCTTCCATGAGCTTGTCGGCCGGCACCACGCGCGACACCAGGCCGGCGCGCTCGGCTTCGTCGGCGCCCATCATGCGGGCGGTCAGGGCCAGGTCCATGGCCTTGGCCTTGCCCACCGCGCGCGGCAGGCGCTGGGTGCCGCCGGCGCCGGGGATCACGCCCAGCTTGATCTCGGGCTGGCCGAACTTGGCGGTGTCGGCGGCGATGATGATGTCGCACATCATCGCCAGCTCGCAGCCGCCGCCCAGCGCGTAGCCGGCGACCGCGGCGATCACCGGCTTCCTGATGCGCTTGAGCGTTTCCCAGTTGCGCGTGATGTATTCGCTGCTGTAGACGTCCATGTACGTCCAGCTCTTCATGGCGCCGATGTCGGCGCCCGCGGCGAAGGCCTTTTCACTGCCGGTGATGACGACGGCGCCGATGTCCGGGTCCGCCTCGAAGGCCAGCAGGGCCGCGCCGAGTTCGTCCATCAGTTGATCGTTCAGCGCGTTCAGCGCCTTGGGGCGGTTCAGCGTCAGCAGGCCCACGCGGCCCCGGGTTTCGACCAGTACGAACGACTCGCTCATTGCATGTCTCCAGATAGGGTATGAAAGTAAGATATGAGCATGAAAACAAAGACCCCCCACGCCACGCGCGCCCGGCGCGTGTCCGCCGCCCCTCGTGGGAGCAACGCGGCGGTCCCGCAATCCCCCGTACTTTACCGCCTCTGGCCGCAGGACCCGGCCGGGCATCGCTACCGGATAACCCTGACGGTGGCCGAACCGGCCGCCGACGGTCAGCGCCTGTCGCTGCCGGCCTGGATCCCGGGCAGCTACCTGATCCGCGACTTCTCGCGCCAGATCGAATCGCTGACGGCCTATTCCGGCGCGCGGCGGGTGGCGGTGAACAAGCTCGACAACCACACCTGGCAGGCCGCGCCCTGCGACGGCCCGCTGCGCGTCGAATATGAGGTCTATGCCTGGGACCTGTCGGTGCGCGGCGCGCACCTGGACGAAACCCACGGTTTCTTCAACGGCACCAGCGTGTTCCTGCGCGTGCACGGCCAGGAACAGCTGCCCTGCCTGGTCGACCTGGCGCCGCCGCGCGGCATCGAGGGCTGGACGGTGCACACCAGCCTGCCGGAAGCGCGCGGCCTGCCTGGCGCGGCCCGCCGCCACGGCTTCGGGCTGTACCGAGCGCCCGACTACGACGCGCTGATCGACCACCCGGTCGAGATGGGCACGCCGCAGGTCGTCAGCTTCACCGCCCACGGCGCCGAACATGAACTGGTCTTCACCGGCGTGGCGCCCAAGCTGGATCTGGCGCGCATCGCCGACGACGTGCGCCGCATCTGCGAAACCCAGATCGCCTTCTTCGAGCCGCGCACCCGCCACGCGCCCTTCCTGGACAGCGCCGGCCGCTACGTGTTCATGACCATGGTCACGAACGACGGCTACGGCGGCCTGGAGCATCGCGCCAGCACCGCGCTGATGACCGCGCGCAAGGACCTGCCGGTGCTGGGCCAGCAGGGCCAGGGCGAAGGCTATCGCGGCTTCCTGGGCCTGGTCAGCCATGAATACTTCCACACCTGGAACGTCAAGCGCATCAAGCCCGCCGCCTTCGCGCCCTACGACCTGTCGCAGCCCGACCTGACCCGCCTGCTGTGGATATTCGAGGGCTTCACGTCCTATTACGACGACCTGCTGCTGCTGCGCTCCGGCGCCATCACGCAGGCCGACTACCTGCGCCTGCTGGCCAAGACCATCACCGGCGTGGCGCGCACGCCCGGCCGCCTGAAGCAGTCGGTGGCCGAAAGCTCGTTCGACGCCTGGACCCGCTACTACAAGCAGGACGAGAACTCGCCCAACGCCCTGGTCAGCTACTACACCAAGGGTTCGCTGGTGGCGCTGGGACTGGACCTGCTGATCCGCCAGGAAACCGCCGGCGCGCGCTCGCTCGACGATGTCATGCGCCTGCTGTGGCAGCGCCACGGCCGCGACTTCTACCAGGGCCGGCCTCAAGGCCTGGCGGAAGACGGCCTGCCCGCGCTGATCCGCGAGGCCACCGGCGTGGACGCGCGCCGGTTCATCGCGCGCTACGCCTACGGCACCGCTGACGTGCCGCTGGCCGAATTGCTGGAACCGCAAGGCATCAGGCTGCAATGGAAGACCGCCGCCAACATCCCCACGCTGGAAGTGCGCACGCGCAAGCAGGGCGACACGCTGGCGCTGGCCACGGTGCTGGAAGGCGGCGCCGGCCACAAGGGCGGGCTGTCGGCCGGTGATGTGCTGGTGGCCATCGACGGCCTGCGCGTGGACGCGCCGGCCGGGCTGGAACTGCTGCTGGCGCAATACCGCCCCGGCGACCGCGTCACGATCCACGTGTTCCGCCGCGACGAGCTGCGCGCCTTCCGCGTCCGGCTGGGCGCGCCGCAGGCGCTGGACTGCGTGCTCAGCGAGTCCCGCTAGCGCGGGCCGCCCTGCGCGGCGGCCTGCAGGAAACTGTCCAGCGCGCGGCGGCGTCCCTGCCGCCGCGTGACCGCGTACACCATGGCCTGCGACAGCGCGGCGGGCAGCGCGCACACCGCGATGCGGCCTTCCATCTGGCGACAGGCGGATTCCGGCGCCAGCGCCACGCCCAGCCCCGCCGCCACCAGCGCCAGCTGGGCCGGCACTTCCGCCACGCTCTGCGCCACGTCCGGCACGAAGCCTTCGCGGGCGCAGGCCTCGGCCAGCCAGCGCGCATAGGCCGAGGTGTCCTGGCGCAGCACCACGAAAGGTTCCCGCGCCAGGTCGGCCAGCGCCAGCCGCTTGCGGCCCGCCAGGCGATGCCCGGCCGGCAGCGCCACCGCCACCGGATCCGGCCACAAAGGCTGCGATTGCAGCTCCTCGTCGTCGACCCGCGTGCGCGAGATGCTGAGGTCGATGCGATGCCCGCGCAGCGCCTCGATCTGCGCAGCCGGGCTCATCTCGTTCAGCAGCACCGACACCTGCGGGTGCGTGCGCCGGTAGCGCGCGATCAGCGCCGGCGCCGGCCCCATGAAGTGCGATCCCGACAAACCGATCTCGATGCGGCCGGCCAGGCCCTGGTCCACCGCCTGCGCGCGCACGGTCGCGTCCTTGAGCCGCCCCAGCGTGACGCGCACGTCGTTCAGGAAGGCCTCGCCGGCCTCGGTCAGCGCAACGCGGCGATTGTTGCGGTCGAACAGCTTCACGCCCAGCTCGCGCTCCAGCTGCGCGATCTGCAGGCTGAGCGGCGGCTGGGAGATGTGCAGGCGCGCCGCCGCGCGGGTGAAGTTCAGTTCTTCGGCCAGCACGGCGAAGTAGCGCAGTTGGCGGAGTTCCATGACGGGGAGCGTAGGCCGGGCGACGGCGAATGATTTGCCAAAGCTATGAAACCAGACAAAAACTATATTGGAAAGTATCAATTCCGGCGAGCAGAATAAACCCGACCCTGACGCGCCGGCCCCTTGCGGCCCGGGCGACCCGCCGATCCTGACACCTCGCGGACATACGCCAGCAGCGCGCAGCCATTCCAAGCATTTCCGGAGACCTTCCATGTCCGCCTCCCCGCGCCACATCCGCATCGGCCAGATCGTGCCCAGCTCCAACACCACGATGGAAACCGAGATCCCCGCCATGCTGCGCCGTCGCGAGGCCTTCGCGCCCGAGCGCTACACCTTCCATTCCAGCCGCATGCGCATGAAGCAGGTGACGGCGGCCGAGCTGGCGTCCATGGACCGCGAGTCCGACCGCTGCGCGCAGGAACTGTCCGACGCGCGCGTCGACGTGCTGGGCTATGCCTGCCTGGTGGCCATCATGAGCCAGGGCCTGGGCTATCACCGCGTGTCGCAGGAACGCCTGCACCAGGCCACGGTCGCCAACGGCGGCGCGGCGCCGGTGATTTCCAGCGCGGGCGCGCTGGTCGAGGGCCTGCACGCCATCGGCGCGCGCAAGGTCGCCATCCTCACGCCCTACATGAAGCCGCTGACCAAGCTGGTGGTGGACTACATCGAGCATGAAGGCATCGAGGTCCACGACAGCCTGTCGCTGGAAATCCCCGATAACCTGAAGGTCGGCGCGCAGGATCCGCTGGCGCCGGCCGAGCATGTGAAGCGGCTGGACACGCGCGGCGTGGACGCGGTGGTGCTGTCGGCCTGCGTGCAGATGCCCTCGCTGGCCTCGATCCAGCCCACGCAGGACCGCCTCGGCCTGCCGGTGGTGACGGCGGCCGCCGCCACGGTCTACCGAATGCTGCAGGAACTGGGCCTGGACACGCGCGTGCCGGACGCCGGCGCACTGCTGTCGGGCAAGTATTGAGGCCAGGCGTCGGCGGCCAGCCCGCTCATTCCCCGGCGCGCTCCCAGCGCCGCTGGATGGCCTTGGCCGCCACCACGCCATCGGCCATGGACGTCACCACGCAGGGATGCATGCGGTGCGCCACCTCGCCGATGGCGTAGATGTCGGGCACGCTGGTCTCGGCCGTGGCGAAGTCGGTGCGGATGTAGCCGCGCTCGTCGCGGGCCAGGCGCAGGTCGTCGGCGAAACCCGCCTGCGGCTCCCAGCCGTAGAACACCAGGATCAGGTCGTACTGGCGGCCGTCCACGCTGCGCGCGGCGGGATCGACCTGGTAGGGGCCGATGCGCACGCCCTCGCGGCCGGCGCGCTGCACCCATTGCTGCTGCGCGCGCACGCTGCGGGCATATAGATGCACGGCGCGCGCGCCGCGGTTGCGCACGTAGACATAGTTCTCGAAGGCGTTGTCGCCGCCGCCCAGCACCGCCACCGACAGGCCGGAATAATCCTGCGCCACGATGGGCGAGCCGGGGCCGATCAGCACGCCAGGCCAGGACTCGCCCGGCGGATGGTCGGGCAGGCCCTTGGCGCGCACGCCCGAGGCGATCACCAGGGTGCGGCCGCGCACGCGCGTGGTTTCGCCCCCGGGGCCGGCCAGCGTGGCCTCGATGCCGCCCTTGCAGGGGCGCACGTCCGTGGTCCGGGTCGACAGGCGCAGCGGCACGCCGGCGGCGCGCACGCTGGCGTCGATGTTGGCGGCGACCTGCTGGCCTGTCACGCCCGGCAACACCGCGATCCAGTCGTCGGCGAAGGGATTGTCGTTGCCCAGCCCGCCCAGCCGCTCGCTGGCCTCGACCAGCAGCGGCGACAGGCCCAGCCGGGCCAGCCACAGCGCGCAGGAGGCGCCCGCCGGCCCGCCGCCTACAATGACGGAATCGTAAACTTGTTGCATTGCGTCCCTTGATCGCCCGCGCCGCATCCTGACAGCGCCGGGCCATGCATGGATTGTAGCCAGCGCGGCGGCCCCGCCCGCGCCGCCGCTACAATTCCCGCATCCCTTCCTGGTTTTCATCATGCCCACACGCCGCATCATCCTCACCGGGCTCGCCCTCGACGCCCGCATCGGCATCCTCGAGCACGAGCGCCGCGCCACCCAGCCCCTGCATGTCGACGCCGAGTTCGACGTGGACATCGCCCGCTCGGTCGACGACCACGACATCCACAGCGTGCTGGACTATCGCCGCCTGCGCGAGGCCATCGTCGAGGAATGCACGCAGGCGCATGTGAACCTGATCGAAACGCTGGTGGAACAGGTCGCCGCGCGCCTGCTGGCCGACTTCCAGGAAGTGCGCTCGCTGCGCCTGCGCATCAGCAAGCCCATGGCGTTCTCGGACTGTGCCGCCGTGGGCGTGGAAACCCAGATCTCGCGTTGAACATGAATTCCATCGCCCCCCCCGAGCCGCTGGCCGCCCCCGCCGAAGCAGACCAGCCCGCGGTGTCCCGTCGCCACGACAAGGCCCGCCTGGAAGGCAACAAGCTCTCCAAGCGCCTGGCGCGCGAGACCACCCGCGCCCTCTCCGACTACAACATGATCGAGGCCGGCGACAAGGTCATGGTCTGCCTGTCGGGCGGCAAGGACTCCTACGCGCTGCTCGACATCCTGCTGCAGCTGAAGAAGCGCGCGCCCTTTCCCTTCGAGGTGATCGCGGTCAACCTGGACCAGAAGCAGCCAGGCTTTCCCGCCGACATCCTGCCGCGCTACCTGACCGAGCTGGGCGTGCCCTTCCACATCGAGACACAGGACACCTATTCCATCGTCACGCGCGTGCTGGAAGAGGGCAAGACCATGTGCTCGCTCTGTTCGCGGCTGCGCCGTGGCATCCTGTACCGCGTGGCCAGCGAACTGGGCGCGACCAAGATCGCGCTGGGCCACCATCGCGACGACATCCTGGGCACCTTCTTCCTGAACCTGTTCTACGGCGGCAAGACCAAGGGCATGCCGCCCAAGCTGGTCTCGGACGACGGCCGCCACACGGTGATCCGGCCGCTGGCCTACGTGCCCGAAAGCGACCTGATCGCCTATGCCGAGCTCAAGCAGTTCCCCATCATCCCGTGCAACCTGTGCGGCTCGCAGGAGAACCTGAAGCGCAAGGAAGTGGGCCGGATGATCCAGGAATGGGACCGCAAGCATCCGGGCCGCTCGTGGAACGTGTTCAACGCGCTGTCGCGCGTGGTGCCCTCGCACCTGATGGACCGCGATCTGTTCGACTTCGCGGGGCTCAAGCCCACGGGCGTGCCCGATGCCAATGGCGATACCGCGTTCGACACGGTGGATCCGGAGGACGAGGCCGACACGTCTTGCGGCGATACGCCGCAAGCCGCGGAACCCGGCGCCATTGCCGAACAGAAGATCGTCTTTTCCCGCAGCTGATGCGGCGACGGACATGAAACAGGGGCTGCGCATGCAGCCCCTTTTGCCTTGCCGCGCCACGCAATGGCGCGCGGCGCCCTGCCTTGTCAGGCGTTCAGCACGCGCACCGGCGCGCCCGCCCGCCAGGCCCGCACCGCTTCCAGCGCGTTGCGATAGAAAGCCTCGAAGTTCTCGCGGCTGACGTAGCCCAGGTGCGGCGTCAGGATGACGTTGTCCAGGTCACGCACCGGATCGGTCGGCGACAGGGGTTCGTCGGGATACACGTCCAGCCCCGCGCCAGCCAGGCGGAACTTCACCAGCGCGTCCATCAGCGCGGCCTGGTCCACCAGGCCGGCGCGCGAGGTGTTGACCAGGTAGGCCGTAGGCTTCATGGCGGCCAGCGCGGCCGCGTCGACCACGTTGCGCGTGCGGTCCGACAGCACCAGATGCAGGCTGACCACATCGGACGTGGCGAACAGTTCATGCTTGTCGACCCGCGTCACGCCGGCCTCGCGGGCGCGCTCATCGTTCAGGTTGGGGCTCCAGGCCACCACGTCCATGCCGAAGGCCAGCCCGACCCGGGCCACGGCGGCGCCCAGCTTGCCCAGGCCGACCACGCCCAGGCGCCTGCCGGCCAGCGGCTCGGGCATGGCGGTCTGCCACATGCCACGGCGCATGGCCGCGTCCTCGGCGGGCAGATGCTTGAACAGGCCCAGGATGTGCGCCCAGGCCAGCTCGGCCGTGGCGGTGGCCGCCAGCGCGTCTCCCGGCGCGCCGCAGACGGTGACGCCGCGCGCCTTGCAGGCCGCCATGTCGATGGCGTTGTTGCGCATGCCGGTGGTGATCAGCAACCGCAGCCTGGGCAGGGCCTGGATGCGGGCCGCTGGAAACGGCGTGCGCTCGCGCATGGCGACGATCACGTCGAAATCGGCCAGTTCGGCCTCGGCCTGAGCGTCGGGAATGTGGCTGTTGAAGATGCGGACTTCAGAGTCCCCGCCCAGCGAGGTCCAGTCCGCATAGCGCCGCGCCACGTCGTGATAATCGTCGAGGATTGCGATTTTCAAGCTCGTCTCCGGGAGGGCTGGCCCGCGCCAGCCC
>NZ_JCBANH010000097.1:0-25066 GCF_059760925.1 Achromobacter sp. 1011791174 | reverse complement strand
CGCCGGCTCCCACCCCGACCCGCAGGCCGCGCCCGCGCTGGCGCTGCGCGACGTGACGCTGGCCTATGGCGCCCGCAAGGTGCTGGACGGCCTGTCGCTGACGATCCCCGCCGGCGCCTTCACCGCCGTCGTCGGCCCCAACGGCTGCGGCAAGTCCACGCTGCTGCGCGTGCTGGGCGGCGCGCTCGCGCCCTCCCAGGGCCGCGCCCTGCTCGACGGCGCCGATCTCGCCGGCCTGCGACCCAAGGCGGTCGCGCGGCGGCTGGCCTACCTGCCGCAGGATCCGCAGGCGCCAGAACTGATCACCGTGCGCGACCTGGTCGCGCGCGGCCGCTATCCGCATCAATCGCTGCTGCGACTATGGAGCGAGGCCGACGCGCAAGCCGTCGACGCCGCGCTGGCCGATACCGAGCTGACCGAACTCGCCCAACGCCCGGTGCAGACGCTGTCCGGCGGCCAGCGCCAGCGCGTCTGGCTGGCGCTGGTGCTGGCGCAGGACACCGGCATCCTGCTGCTGGACGAACCCACCACTTTCCTGGACATCCGCCACCAGCTGGACCTGCTGGACCTCTGCGCCCGCCTGCACGCGGCCGGCCGGACCCTGGTCGTCGTGCTGCACGACCTGAACCTGGCGTTCCGCTACGCCAGCCGCGTCATCATGATGCGCGACGGCCGCATCGCGGCCCAGGGCGCGGCCGATGAAGTGGTGACCGAGGCGGCGCTGCGCCAGGTGTTCGACCTGGACTGCCGGGTGATGCCCGATCCGGAGACCGGCAGTCCGATGATCGTGCCGCGACGTGGCCGTTCTCTCTGACGCCAGATTGCTGTCCCGTAGGTGCGGGCGTACCTGCGGGACAGCGCACTAGGCCGCCACGCCCACCGGCCGATCCCCCGATATCGTCGTCCGGTGCATCTCGCGATCAAACCCGTCGTAGTCATTCATCGCCAGGTGCTGGGTGCAACGGTTGTCCCACAGCGCCAGCGCGCCTTCGCTCCAGCGGAAGCGGCAGGTGAATTCCGGACGGGCGGCGTGCTCGTACAGGAATTGCAGCAGCGGTTCGCTTTCCTCCTGCGTCATGCCGTCGAAGCGCAGCGTGTAGGTGCTGTTCACATACAGCGCCTTGCGGCCCGTGGCTGGGTGCACGCGCACCACGGGATGGATGACCTCCTGGACCGCGCGGTCGTCGGTGCGCACGTCCATCTTGTGCGCCGGATCGCCGTTGTTCACCACCGCCCCGCCGGAGCCATAGGAGCGCACGGCGCTGTGCACGGCGTTCAGGCCGTCCAGCATCTGCTTGAAGCGGTCCGACAGCGTGTCGTAGGCGCGGTACATATTGGCCCACATGGTGTCGCCGCCATAAGGCGGAATCACGCGGCCGTACAGCGCCGAGCCCAGCGGCGGTTCCTGCGCGTAGCTCATGTCGCTGTGCCAGAGGCCGCCGAACAGGCGGCGCTTGGTTTCGGCCTTGCCCTTCATGACGGGCAGGATGGCCGGATAGCCGTCCAGCGCGCGCACGAAGGGCACTTCCAGCAACTCGCCGAAGCGGGCGCTGAAGTCGATGTGCTGCTGCGGCGTCAAGCGCTGGCCACGGAAGAAGATCACCAGGTTCTCGTGCAGCGCGCGGCGGATTTCCTCGAATACCTCGGCGGGCAGTTCGCGCGACAGGTCCACGCCGTCGATCTCGGCGCCCAGCGCGCCGGCGATGGGCCGGACCTGCAGATGGCGATACGGATTGCTCATGACAGTCTCCTCCAGGTTCATTGGACTTTGATCTGGGCGCTGCGCACCAGCGCGCCCCACTTGTCGGTTTCGCTGGCGATGTAGCGGCCAAAGCCGGCCGGCCCGTCGGCGACGACGATGCCGCCCATGGCCGCGATCTGCTCGCGCACGTCGGGCATGGCCAGCACCGCCAGCAGCTCCTGGTTCAGCCGTTCGACGATGGGCTTGGGCGTGGCGGCCGGCACCAGCACGCCGAACCAGCCCGAGATCTCGTAGCCCGGCAGGCCGGCCTCGGCCATGGTGGGCACGTCCGGCAATTGCGGCGAGCGCGTGGCGCTGGTGATGGCCAGCGCGCGCAGCTTGCCGGCCTTCACCAGTTGCAGCGCCGACGGCATGTTGTCGAACATCATCGGCACATGGCCGGCCACGGTGTCGTTCAGCCCCGGCGCGCTGCCCCGGTACGGCACATGAGTCAGGCGGATGCCGGCGGTGCTGGCGAACAGTTCGCCGGCCAGGTGCAGCGAGGTGCCGGTACCCGGCGTGGCATAGCCCAGCGGCGCGCCGGCGCGCCTGGCGTAGTCGATCAGCTCCTTGACGGATTTCACCGGCAGCGCCGGGTTGACCACCAGCAGATTCGGCACGCTCATCAGCATGGTGACCGGCGCCAGGTCGCGCTGGGGCTTATACGGCAGGTCGGGATACAGCGCGGGGTTGATCGAGATGGGGCCGATATTGCCCATCACGATGGTGTAGCCGTCGGCCGGCTGCTTGACCGCGTAGTCGGTGCCCAGGTTGCCGCCGGCGCCAGCCTTGTTCTCGACGATCACGGTCTGCTTCAGCCGCTCTCCGAGTTTGTGGCTGACCAGCCGGGCCAGCATGTCGGTCGAGCCGCCCGGCGGGTACGGCACGATCCATTTGACGGGCTGGGCGGGCCAGGCCGTCTGCGCGCCGACGGGACAGGCGGCCACCGCCATCCCCGCCATCAGCGCAAGCGCGATGCGTTTCATATTTGTCTCCTTCCCTGGCCGCGGGTCTTGCCGTCGGCATCGTTTATGGATATAGTTCACTAGGTGAACATATAGATCACCTAATGAACGAATGAAGAATAATAGATCGATCCAGAGGTGTCTAGCGATCCTGCGCGCCTTCGGCGGCAACGGCCGGCCCACGCTGGCAGACCTGGCGCGCGCGGTGGACCTGCCCCACCCCACGGTGCTGCGCTTCCTGCTGACGCTGGAGGAAGAGGGATACACGGCGCGCGAGGACAGCCGCTGGCGCCTGACGCCGCAGGTGTTCGAGCTGGGCTTCGCCGCGCTGGACAGCCTGGGCGTGTCCGGCGCCGTCGAGGAAACCTTGCAGCAGCTGGCCGAGGCCTATTCGGGCACCTCGAACCTGGGCGAGGCGCATGCCGACGGCGTGATCATCATCGGCCGCGCCATGGCGCCGGCCGAACGGCGCCGGCTGGTGGTGATGAACCTGCGCGTGGGCAGCGTGCTGCCGCCCGCGAGCGCGCTGGCCGGCGCGCTGCGCCTGCCGCCCGGCGAATGCTGCACGCTGGACTATCCGGACAGCAATCAGGTCTCGGTGGCCGTGCCTGTGCCGGGGACCGGCGCGCGCGTGCTGTCCATCGGCATCTCCACCGGCGTGCAGGAAGCGCCCGGGGAACGCATTCGTGATGAGATCGTGCCGGCGCTGCAGGACGCCGCTGAACGCGTCAGCCGGTTGATCCGATTGGCGCCGGTGTAGGCGCGCGGGGCTTGAACGCAGACTTGGCCATCGCAAGGCCACCACCAAGCCATCGCAAGCTTGGTAGCATGGCGTGCCTCGTCCTTTCCTGGCGCGAGGCCAACGCGGAGCCCGCATGCAGCACAACATCCATGAACGTCTACTCGCGCATCTGGCCGATCTGGGCTGGACCGTGGCGCGCGCCGCCGATCCCGCGACGCCGCCGCCGGGCGCGCATGCCGCGCACCGGGATTTCCTGGGCCGCTATGCCCTGCTGTGCCGCGCCGACGAAAGCGTCTGGTTCCTGTCGGCCGCCGACTACGCCGGCACGGCCGACAGCGCCTTTGCCTGGGATGAGTTCAAGCACCTGAGCCTGGACGCCGCGCTGGATGACGAGGACCGGCAAGGCATACGTACCTTCTGGGACCGTCACCTGCCCGTGCTGATGAGCGTGGCCGGCGACTACGAATTCCTGGCGATCGACCAGGACACCGGCGCCGTCGTGCATGGCATCGAACCCGAGTTTGAAGCAGTGACGGTCGTGGCCGACAGCTGGGCGGGTTTCTGCGAAGCCGTCATCGCGGGCCGCGTACTGCCGGCGCTGTTCAAGCAGGCATCCTGAACATGGGCAACAAGCAAGCCCGCGCCCTGAGCCGCCCCAAGGATCACGCCGTCCAGGCCGTTTGCGATCGGTTTGAACTGTCGGTCAGCTACGCGCCGCCCAGCCTGCGCCTGACGCTGCGCACCGACCTGCCCGCCAGGACGCGGGTCGAGCTGGAGATCACGCGCCTGTTCCTTGAGCAAGGCGGTCAGCATTGGTACTGGACCATGCTGGAATTGGCCACGCCGGTGGCGCCGCTCGACGACGGCACGATGGGCCTGACGCTGGAATACAGCGTGGACGAGCTCGACGCCAAGGGCCTGGCATCCTATCGCTCGCTGAAGCGCAGCATGGGGCTGCGGATGGCGGCGGCGCCGTCCCTGGAGACGCGGATCGCGCTGAACGCGCCGGCCAGGGAACATCAGTTCGGGCTGTGCAATCGGGGCTTGTCCGGCCTGGCGGTCAGGATCGACCCGTCGCGGCATTACCTGGAGCAGGAAGCGACCATCGCCCTGCCCTTGAGCGCAGCGGCGATGGCGAAGCTCGATATCGCTTCCTGATCCGGGATCAGGGATCCGACCTACAGCATGTGCGCCAGGAACTCGCGCGTGCGCGCCTCGCGCGGGGCGCGGAAGAATTCCTGGGAATCGGCCTGCTCGACGATGCGGCCATCGTCCATGAAGACCACACGGTGCGCGACTTCGCGGGCGAAGCCCATTTCGTGGGTGACGACCAGCATGGTCATGTGCTCGTCGGCCAGCTGCTTCATGGTGCGCAGCACCTCGCCGGTCAGCTCGGGATCCAGCGCCGAGGTCGGCTCGTCGAACAGCATGATGTCCGGTTCCATGGCCAGCGCCCGCGCGATGGCCACGCGCTGCTTCTGTCCGCCGGACAGCCGGCCCGGATAGTTGTCGCGCTTGTTCAGCAGGCCGACCTTGCGCAGCAGTTCCTCGGCCTTGGGCACGATGGCGTCGCGCGGCATGCGCTTGACGGTCAGCGGCGCCTCGATGACGTTCTGCAGCACCGTCATATGCGGGAACAGGTTGAACGACTGGAACACCATGCCCATCTTGCGGCAGATGCGGCGCACGTCCGCGTCGGACGCGTACTGGCTGCGGCCGCCGGCGGCGTCCTGGGCCAGGAACTCGCCCTCCACGGCGATGCTGCCCTCGTCGATGGTCTCCAGGTGGTTCAGGCAGCGCAGGAAGGTGCTCTTGCCCGAGCCGGACGGCCCGATCACCGCCACCACCTCGCCCTTGGACAGGGTCAGCGAGACGCCGTCCAGCACGCGGTTGGCGCCGAAGGACTTGACGATGCCGTCGGCCTGGATCATGACGGGACGATCCATGGGATTACTGGTCGTACTTGGCATAGCGCTTTTCCAGATGCTGGAAGAACCACGTCAACACCAGCGTCATGATCAGGTAGAAGGCGGCGGCCACCAGGAAGGGCGTGGTGGTGAAGTCCCGCTGCACAATGCCCCGCGCCGTGCGCAGGATGTCGTTCAGGGCCAGCACGTAGATCAGGGAGGTGTCCTTGACCAGCGTGATGGTCTCGTTGCTCATGGGCGGCAGCACGCGCTGCACCATCTGCGGCAGCACGATGCGGCGCATGGTCTGCAGATAGCTCATGCCCAGCACCTTGCTGCCCTCGTACTGGCCACGGTCCACCGACTGGATGCCGGCGCGGAAGATCTCGGCGAAGTACGCGGCGTAATTCAGCGCGAAGGCCACCACGGCGGCCGGGAAGTCCGGCAGGCGCACGCCGATCACCGGCACGAAGGGCAAGGCGAAATAGATGAACAGCATCTGCAGCATCAGCGGGGTGCCCCGCATCAGCCAGATATAGCCGTTGACCAGCTGGCTCAGCGCGCGCCACCGCGAGATGCGCGCCAGCGCCAGCGCCAACCCGAGCGGCACGGCCAGGGCCAGCGTGATGAAGAACAGCGTCAAGGTGACTTTCGCGCCTTGCGCCAGGGGCCCCAAAAGGGAGAGTACGTAGTCCATGCAGAGGAAGGTTCGCGCCGCGCGGGGCGGACGCAGAGTCGTGGACGGGCGCGCGCCGCGCGCGCGGGCGCCGCGCCCGCGACCACAAGGCCGGCGGGCGCGTCCGTGCCGTTTACTTGATGATGTTGGCGCCGAACCACTGGGTAGCGATGCGGCCGGCGGCGCCGTCCTTCTTCATCTCGCCCAGGGTCTTGTCCAGCTTGGCCAGCAGGTCGGCGTCATCCTTGCGCACGCCGACGCCGTAGTCCTCGGTGCCGAAGTTCTCGTCCAGCACGCGGTATTCACCGGCGCGCTTGCTGATCAGGTAGCGACCCACCACTTCGTCCACGACGATGGCGTCCAGGCGACCGGCGGCCAGGTCCATCAGGGCCGTGACGTTGTCGCCGAACTTCTTGACTTCCTTGATGCTGCCGGCGACCGGATCCTTGGCGATGGCGTCGGTGGCGCTGCTGCCGTCCTGCGCGCCGACGACCTTGCCGGCCAGGTCGGCCTTGAGCTTGATGGGCGAGGCCGTGCCGACCACGATGATCTGGTGGTTGGCCATGTAGGGCGCGGTGAAGCTGATGTTCTTCTTGCGCTCTTCGGTGATGGTCAGACCGTTCCACAGCACGTCGACGCGCTTGCCGTTCAGCTCGGCTTCCTTGGCGCTCCAGTCGATGGGCTTGAACTCGACTTCCATGCCCAGGCGCTTGCTGGCTTCCTTGGCCATGTCGATGTCGAAGCCGACGATCTGGTTGTTCGCGTCGCGGAAACCCATGGGCGGGAAGTTGTCGTCCAGGCCGACGACGACCTTGCGGGCCTGCGCCGGGGCGTTGGCGGCGGCCTTGGGCGCGTTATCGCTCGGGCCGCAGGCGGCCAGCAGCGAGCTGGCGGTCACGAGGAGAACAGCAGTCAGTTTTTTCATGGTTTTGGAAGCGCGCGGGGCGCGAGAATGAAGAAGCCGGTGGCTGGGTAGGTGCAGCGAGGCGGTATTTTAGCCCCCATTGATCGGGCTGCGGCCGATTGGGGGCCGTAACGGGGAAAACCAGACCCCGGCCACGCTCAAACGCCCATGGCCTGCCCCAGGCGCCCCGCGCAGGCCAGCGCCTCGTCCCACAGCCGGCGCGTCAGCGCGCCCGCGTCTTCCTCGCGCGCCAGCGCGCCGGCCTCGCCGGCCCACAGCAGCGAGAAATCGCCCTTGCCGGCCTTTTCGAACGCGGCCTTCAGCGGATCGACCGCGCCGGTCGCCAGCGGGAACACCGGCGCCGCCTTGCTCATCGGCCCCTGCTCGCGCATGAAGCGGGTCAGCAGCCCGCGCGCGGGCCGGCCGGTGTACAGATTGGTCAGGCGGGTGGTGTCGTCGCGCGCCTCGCGCACGGCCTGGCGATGGATCTCGGAGCGGCCAGCCTGCGGCGTCAGCAGATAGGCCGTGCCGATCTGCACCGCGCTGGCGCCCAGCGCGAAGGCCGCCGCGATGCCGCGCCCGTCGGCGATGGCGCCGGCGGCGATCACTGGCACGCGCACCGCGTCCACCACCTGCGGCAGCAAGGCATACAGGCCCGGCTGGGCATGGATGTCATCGGTCAGGAACATGCCGCGATGGCCGCCGGCCTCGGCTCCCTGGGCGATGATGGCGTCCACGCCGCGCGCGTCCAGCCAGCGCGCTTCCTCGACCGTGGTGGCCGAGGACAGGATCATGGCGCCGCTGCGGCGCACGCGCTCCAGCAGGTCCTCGGGCGGCAGGCCGAAATGGAAGCTGACCACGGCCGGACGGGTATCCTCGACGACCTCGCACATGGCCTCGTCGAACGGCGCGCGGCCCGGCCCGCTGCCGGCGGCCGACAGGTCCAGCCCGGCCTCGGCGTAGTACGGCGCCAGGGTTTCGCGCCAGCGCGCCTGCGCGGCCTCGTCCGGCGCGGGGGCGACATGGCTGAAGAAATTGACGTTGAACGGCGCGCCGGTGTGCGCGCGGATGTCGGCGATCTGGGCGCGCAGCGCGTCGGCGCCGAGCGCCGCACAGGCCAGCGAGCCCAGGCCGCCCGCCTGGCAGACGGCGACGGCCAGCGGGCTGAAGGAGCCGACCATCGGCGCTTGGATCAGGGGCAGTTTCGACGGCAGGGATTTCTTCATGGTCGGGTCCGGGAATCAGGGGCTCGCCCTTCGAGGGCGGGAATGCATGAGCCGCTCAGCGTACTCGGCGAAATGCGCAGCCGTAAGCATGCCAGACTTGCGATCGTCCGGCTCGTGGACTCCGGCGCCCATCCTGTCGCCGCCCCCCTGCCCTCGCAGCCCCGGCCAGGGGTGGATTTCGTGCGGGCGTATCTGCGGGACAGCACACTGGCGCCCCGCCAGCGCGTGCGCGCCGATGCCGGTCAGCATGATGCCACCGGCCTGCCGCCCCTGGCCGAGCAGCCAGTTGCTGATCGCGCCGCCCAGCACCAGCGCCACCGAATTGCCGGCGAACAGGTAGCTGAACTGCGACGCGCTCAAACCGAAATGCCCGGTGAACACAAAGGCCGAAGCGCTGATGTAGTTGAATAGCGAGCCCAGCACGAAGCCGCCCGGCAGCGTGTACGCCATGAAGACCGGATGCCGCAACTGCCGGCCATAGGCGCGCGGGATGGCGCCGGCGTTGAGCGGCGCTCGGTGCTCAGGAGGCAGCCATTCCACCGTCGGCGCCGACGCGGTCAGCAGCAGGATCAGGCCGGCGCCGATGAGATCGCCGTGGCGCGTGGTGGTGGTCGCGCCACTCATGCCTTGCACTCCGGCCCCAGCGCGTGCGCCAGCGCGTCGGACAGCACGCGCCGCTAGCCCGCGTCCGCCTGGACGCCGGACTCCGGCTCCGCTCTTTCAAAGCGCGCGGCGGTCTTGCGGAATGGAATGACCGGCAAGCGCGTCAGCGCCGCCCAGGCCAAGGCCAGTGTCAGGGCGCACGCGCCGAAGAATACGCTGAAGGCGTGCACGGCTTCCTGCGCCGCCGCGTCGCCCGCCACCGTGCCCTGCGCCGCATGCGCCGTCTCGAGCTGGCTGCCCAACGGCCCCAGCAGGTGCAGCACCACCGCGCTGAAAACGGCCACGCCGATCGCCCCGCCCACCGCGCGGAAAAAGGTGTGCACGGCGGTGGCGATGCCGATATCGCCCGCCGGCACCGAGTTCTGCGATGCCACCATCATGGGCGGCAGGCTCGCGCCGATGCCCACGCCCAGCAGGAAGGAAAGGCCAACGACGGCAGCCAGGGCAAGCGTGCCCGCCGCCACCGCAAGCACCAGGAACGCGGCCGTCGCCACGGCCAGGCCCACCAGCGGCGACAGCTTGTACCTGCCGGTGAAACGCATGTATTGCCCCGACAGGTACGACCCCAACACCACGCCGAACAGCGGCGCCGTCAGCAGCACCCCGGCCTGGCCCACCGTCTTGGCGCGGCACAACTGCAAGTAGAGCGGCAGATAAATGCTCAAGGCCATGTTCACCATCGTGATGAGAATGGCGCCGATCGAGGTGACGACGATGATCCGGTTGCGCAGGATGGAAATCGGCAGCAGCGGCTCGCTCGCGCGTTTCTGCCATGCCAGGAACAAGGCGCCAAGCACGACGCTGGCGCTGAACAGCCCCAGGATCACCGACGAGTCCCAGGCATGCTGGCGGCCGCCCCAGGCCAGCGCCAGCAGCAGGAACACGGTCGCCCCGACCATCAGCAGCGCTCCCGGATAGTCGATGCGATGCTGGCGCCGCCGCGCGGACAGATCGGCCAGCGTGAACCAGCTGAGTACGATGGCCAGCAGGATGAGCGGCAATTTGAACCAGAATATCCAGCGCCAGGAATAGTATTCCGACAACAGCCCGCCCAGCACCGGCCCGGCCAGGCTGGAGACGGCATAGGTGCCCGAGATGTAGAGCTGGTAGCGCCCCCGCTCGCGGGGCGACAGGATATCCGCGACGATGGTGTTCGGCAGCGCCATCAGGGCGCCGCCGCCCAGGCCCTGAATCGCCCGGCCGCAAATCAGCATGTCCAGATTCACGGCCAGGCCGCACAGCAGCGTGCCGGCCAGGAACAGGCCGAGCGCGGCCACGACCACGCTGCGCCGTCCATGGATGTCACTCAGCCGTCCTGCCAGCGGCGTGCTGGCGATCGAGGTCAGCAGGTAAGCGGTCACGACCCACGACACGTTGCCGAAGCCGCCGAACTCGGCGGCGATGGGCACCAGCGCCGGCGCCACGATGGCCTGGTCGATGGTGCCCAGCAACATGACGAGGATCAGGCCGGAAAAGATGATGTGCACCTGCCTGGGGCTGTAGCGCTCCGGCGCGTCGGGGGCGGCGTGGGTCACGATGCGGACCTCATGCCGGCGTCGCGGCGAGGGCTTGCCGCTGCCCGGCGCTGGGCGGCTCGGCATAGATGTGGCGCGTGACGCCGCCATCTTCCCGCACCAGCGAGCCCAGCGCCGCATGCTGGGGCAGGTTCTGCAATCTGAGCAGGATCAGGCCGGTCCCGGCATCCGGATTGCCGATCGCGTGCGGACACCATGCCGGCACGAATACCACGTCGCCCTCGCTGGCCGGCCGCTGCTCGGAAGAGGCCCCCAGGCTGAACGCCGCCCGGCCCGACCGGACGATGTACAGATGCCAGAACGAGTGCCGGTGCGAGGCGGTGGTCTCGCCGGGCGCCAGCGCCTGGATCACCAGCGACAGCCCCGGCGCGACGGCGCCGCGCTCGGACGCGCCGCCCAGCGCCAGCGTGCCTTGGGGATTGCCCGGCCAGGCGCTCAAGGCCGTTTCGATCTCGGCCCATTTCCAGGCAACGGGATCGACGCGCGCCTGCGCCGTCTGCGCGAGATAGTCAGAGTAGGCAATGATTTCACCGTGCGTGGGGCGCATGTTCTTGCTCCTGGGTATCCTGGACTGTCGGGTTCAACACATGATCGGGGTGGGCCTGCGCGAAGGCCGGCAGGCGCAGGCAGGCGTCGGAGATGCGGGAGATCGTCGGCCATTCCCCGAGCTCCAGGCCGTTGCGGCCGGCGGTGTGCGCCTGCGGCACCAGCGCGATATCCGCCAGCGACGGGCGGTCGCCATGGCTGAATTCGCCGGTCGACGGATCGCGGGACAACAAGGTTTCCAGGGCATCGAAACTCTGCCCTATCCAGTGGTGCTGCCAGGCTCGGACCTGCGCATCGTCATGCCCCAGTCGCTGCTTGAGATAGGCGCCGACTCGCATCGAGGCCAACGCATGCGTATCCGCGGCGATCACCTGGAACAGCGCGCGCACCCGGGCCGCGCCGGCCGGATCCGGCGGCAGCAAGGAAGGCTGGGGGAATCGCGCCTCCAGATACTCGATGATGGCCAGCGATTGCGTCAGGATCCGGCTCCCGTCCTCCAGGGCCGGCAGCAGGCCCTGTGGATTGATCATCAGATAGGCTGGCGCTCGATGCTCCGCCAGGCTCAGGTCGTGAGTGACGGTCCGGTACTCGACACGCTTCAGATTCAGCGCGATCCGCACCCGGAACGACGCCGACGACCGTTGAAATCCGTGCAGTGTTATCAAGAACATCTCCCGATCAGAAAGGGACGCGGCCTCATGCCGCGACCCGCGACGCCAGCAGACTCGCGGCATACAGGTCCGGCGCTGGCCGGGCAGGCTTCGTCGCGGCGACGCCGATCGTGGCGATCAGCTCGCGCACGCACTGATCGGCGTCGCGTGTCTGGCGCGAGGCGATGCGCGGGCGCGGCAGCGCGTGCGTATAGAAATGCGGGCCCTCGACCGGGAAGCCGACGATCCAGATGCGCGCCTCCGGCACGCCGTCCGCGCCGACGGGATGCAGCTGCTGATCGATCTCTATGCCGCCCGGGTGATATCCGCCATTCAGGTAAGGCCGGACCAGTCCCCGGCCCAGCAGGTTGTCGGACAGCGGCGACGCATCGGTCAGCGGAGAATAGGCATCCAGCCTGGCCACGATGAGCACGTCCGCCTGGCTGGTTTCCACGCGCTCGCCATAGCGCGCTTCGATGCGGAACCGCGCGCCGGCCTCGTCCGCACGCAGCCGGGCGCCCGGTCCGCCTGCGATGTCGATGATCCCGGCCGCGTGCAGCGCCAGGTATTCGAGATTGCGACGCCTGGGCGGACCAAAGGAAATGCGGTTGGTGACGGCGTTGAACTCTTCCACGAAGTAGCGGTGCGACGCGGGCGTCAATCCGCCGTACTCCACGGCGCTGCGCAGCGCCTCGCGCGTATCGCGCAGCACGTCCGTGGCCGCCTTCACCGGACTGCCCAGATTGCCCGCCTCGGCCTCGCGCAGGTCGGCGCGCACCAGCGCATCGAAAAAAGCCCGGAACTCAGCCAGCGACGCGAACTGACGCTTGCGCAGCGGCCACAGGATGTCCTCGATGGCGTCGCGCTCGGCCTGGCTAGGCACGAACGTGGCGGCATCCACATCGCGACCCGTGGCGGCGGCGCGGTACGCGTAGGCCATTTCCTGGATGATCAGGGGCAGCACGTCCTCCTGGAAATCCAGCCGGCCGTCGCCGCTGGCTGCGATCCGTGCCTGCCGACGGGACTGCACGGCCTGCGGCGTGAAATAGCGCGCCTGGTGCCGGCCGGTAAGTCCTTTCTGGTTGATGCCGCGCGCGGCGAAAGGCAGGCAGTTGCGCGAGAACAGCAGCAGGCCCGGCTCCTTGCCGGAGCGCTGGTAGCGCAGGTCGCCGGCCGCGTCCTCGACGTAGCGACCGCCGCGTCCGGTGGTCAAGGCCGCGATGACGTCGTGCGCGGTCAGTCCGAATCCCTGTATGCCGACCGTGGCCGTGGCGGGAATCTGCGCCAGCGCGTGTATCGGATACGGCGACGGGTAGTACTCCAGGCTCGGATTGACCCGCTTGCGCCGCTCGACGAACGAGAGGAATTGGCGGTCTTCGGCACTGGGCTTGCGGTAGCCGTGGCCCGTGGTCAGAAAGACATAGTCGGCTGCCCGCCTGGCACCGTTTTCCAGCGCCAGCTCGAAGCCACCGTCGTGCCGGGCGATGTCCACGACGCGGGTCTTGTGGTGGTACACGCCGACATGCGCCGGCAGCAGGCCGACCACGCGCCGATAGACCCAGGACAGGTATTCGCCCAGCAGGCTGCGCGGCAGATGGTCGGCGTCGGTGATGGCCCGACCCGAATCCTCGAAGGTGCGCAGGTATCGATCGCCATGCCGCCGGTAGCCGCTCAGGTGCGCCCATTGCACCAGGGACAGCCCTTCCTCGCCACCCGCGACGCTGCCCGGGGCGAACATCGTCACCTGCGAAGCCACGGTATTGATGAGCAGATGGTCGGACTGGCCGGCGGGATGGACGCCCTGACCGCAGTCGCCCGGTTCGAACACCTCGATGTCCAGGCGGCTTGCTTCCGGCAGTGAATGCGCATGTTCCAGGATGCGCTCCAGCACCGTCAGGCCCCTGGGACCCATGCCCACGATCGCCACGGCTATTGCTTTCATCAGAGTTCGCTCCCAAGTCCATGCGCCAACGGAACCGCGAAAGGCCGGCCGCCGCCCGTGGCGACTTGCGAGCGCTCCGCGTAGGTGTCGAGGGGATGCCGGTGCAGCGCCACGATCCCGTCCGCGCCGCGCACGGGCGGAAAGCGCGCCAGCACCGCCGGGTCATGCCCGGGAATGATGTGCTCCGGCCCGTCCGCCAGTTCCTCGATGCGGCGATGGCCGTCCAGCATCCGGCCCACGTCGAGCACGATGGGAAACGGCCGGCGGGCGCGCAGGTTGTCCCAGTAATGCGCGGCATCGCTGGCCAGCACCAGCCAGCCTCTCTCGGTCGCGACGCGCACCACCTGCAGGCCTGCCGTGTGCCCGCCGATCAGGTGCAGGCTGACGCCGGGCGCGATCTCGGCATCGCCGTCGTGGAACACCAGCTGGCCGGCATGCAGCCGCTCGACGGCCTGGGCCACGTCCCGAGCCTCGAAGGGGCTGCGCATCGCCGCGTGGCACATGCAGCGACCCGTGCAATACGCCATTTCCTTTTCCTGCAGATGCAGGCGCGCCTTGGGAAACGCGGCGATATTGCCCGCGTGGTCGTAGTGCATGTGGGTCACGACGATGTCCTCGACGCTCTCGGCGGCGATGCCGATCTGCTTGAGCAGATCCACCGGCGAGGCCAGATAGCGACGCCCTCTCCTGACAGCCATGTCCGCCGAGAACCCGGTATCAACCAACAGGGTCCTGGCCGGATTGCGGATCACCCACACATAGAAGTCCAGCGGCATCGGGGCATTGTCATGCGGGTCCTCGCCCAGATAGTTCGCCGCGCTGCGCCGCTCCGCGTGCGTGGCGTATCGCAATGCGTAGACCTCATAGAGCGCGTCCGCCGTCCGGCCGCTCATTCGATCACCTCCAGGTCGCTGGGCGCGTGCCTGTCCGAGCGCGACGCGCCGGCCGGCACAATGGGAATCGTCGGCGACGGGGCGACGCCGTCCTGCTGGAAGAAAAAGCGCTTTTCCCCGAACGCCGGCTGCAATTCGTCCAGCCAGGTTGCCAGCGGATCGAACCGGGCGTAGAACGGGCGGCGCACCCAATCCGGATTTCGTGCCTGCAGGAACTGCAGGGCGAAGACCTTTTCGCCGGCCAGATCGACAATGCCGTCGACCAGCACCTTCCCGGGAAAGGCGCTCATGGACGGCCCGCGCACTGTGCGCGCCAGTCCGGACACCGTGCGGTAGGCCTGCTGGAAGATATCGTAGGCGCGCGCCAACGGCAGCTTGAAATAGTCGCTGGGCCCGGTGTCGCGCTCCACGAACATGTAGTACGGAACCGCGCCCAGCCGCACGCCGGTGGTCCAGAGTTCCGCCCAGTCCGCCGGATTCTCATTGATGTGGCGTATCAACGGCGCCTGGATCCGCACGGTGGCTCCGGTGGCGATGATGCGGCGCAGCGCCTGCTGCGCGATCGGATGCCGTAGCTCGGCCGGATGGTTGTAATGGCCCATCAGGGCCAGGTTCCTGCCGCTGCGCACGACGGTTTCGAACAGCCGCAGCAGATCATCGGCATCCTTGTCCGTAACGAACCGCTGCGGCCAGTAGGCCACCGCCTTGGTGCCGATTCGGATGTTCTGGATATGCGCCAGGTCCGGCGCCAGCAAGGGCTCGATGTAGTCGGTCAGCGACCGGGCGTTCATGACCAGCGGATCCCCGCCCGTGATCAGCACGTCCGTCACTTCGGCATGACGCCGCAGGTAGGTGGCCAGATCGGCGGACGCCCGGGCGTCGAACTTCAGCTCTTCCATGCCCACGAACTGCGGCCAGCGGAAGCAGAACGTGCAATAGGCATGGCAGGTCTGCCCGGCGCTGGGAAAGAACAGCACCGTTTCCTTGTACTTGTGCTGCACCCCGGCCAGCGGCACCCCGTCCAGTTGCGGCACGTTGTGCGTCATCTGGCCGGCCGGATGCGGGTTCATGCGCATGCGAATGGCATGCACGCGCTGCTGTATCTCGGCTTCGGACGCGCCCGCCGAAAGCAGGTCGCGTATCGCGGCGTACTCCGGCTCGCGCAACATGTCCCGATGGGGAAAGGTCAGCCGGTAGATGGGATCGTCCGGCACATTGTCCCAATCGATCAGTTCCTCCAGCACATAAGCATTGACGCGAAACGGAAGGACCCGGGAAACCACCTCGACCGCTTCGCGCAGATCGGCGCCCAGCAGATTCCACTGCGGCGCCTGCCTTATGGTTTGCCTGGTGTACGG
This sequence comes from Achromobacter sp. 1011791174, assembly GCF_059760925.1. NCBI lineage: Bacteria > Pseudomonadati > Pseudomonadota > Betaproteobacteria > Burkholderiales > Alcaligenaceae > Achromobacter > Achromobacter sp. 1011791174. The sequence continues at coordinate 9,318 of NZ_JCBANH010000097.1, read as the reverse complement.
CTTGAACTTCCATGCTTGCTCGCCCGGCATCATCAACCTCGCTGCGTTCATGTGGGCGAACGTGGGCATCGCGCTTTCCGGTGGGCCGTTCGCCTGTCACCCACGTCGGCAATCTAGCAAGTCTCATCCCACATAAACAGTTATGATCTGATATATCAACCATTTCTATAATTAATAGATACCATGCGCCCACATCTGGATCTTTCCGCGGTGGAGGCCTTCGTCCTGGTGGCCGACTTGCGCAGCTTCACGCACGCGGCCGAAGCCCTTGGACTGACCCAGGCCGGCGTCAGCCTCAAGCTGCGGCGGCTCGAAGGCGCGGTTGGACGGCGCCTGCTGGACCGGACGCCCAGGCAGGTGCGCCTATCCACGGATGGCGAGGCCTTCCTGCCGCACGCCCGCACCCTGCTCGCCGCGCAAGAGCTGGCGCTGATGACCCCGCCCGAACCAGAACGCGAGCTGACCATCGCGATCAGCGACCATGTGGCCGGCCCCGAGCTGCCCGAGATCCTGGCCCGGGTGCACGCCTGCGATCCCGCGCTGATGCTGAAAGTGCGGGTCAACTATTCGCGCAACGTCATCGCGCAGTTCGACGACGGCCTGGCCGACGTGGCCGTGGTCAGGCGCCAAGGCAAACGTCGCGATGGCGAGCTGCTGTTCGAGGACCAGTACGGATGGTTCGCCAGCGTCGGCGCCAGGCTGGACGGCAAGCTGCTGCCCTTGATCACCGTCACCGACGAATGCGGCGTGGGCGAAACCGCGACCCGGCTCCTGGCCGCGGCCAAGACCCCCTGGATTGACGCATTTCTTGGCGGCGGCGTCGCCACCGCGATCGCCGCGGCCCGTTCGGGCATCGGCGTGCTACCCCTGCCCCGGCGGCTGGCGACGGCCGGGCTGGTCGATGTGGGCGGCGCGCTGGCGCTTCCACCCTTGCCCGGCGCGCAGATCATGATGCACGCCAGGCGATTCGATGCCCAGACCACGGCGACGCTGCGCGTGTTGGCCGCGGCCTTTCGCAGCGCGGCCGCCCGGCCCTGAGTCACCGCGCCTCCATCCGCCTGGTCGCGGCGGTAGATAAACTAAGCAGATTTGCGTATTTCGGCGTCAGGCCACGCCGGCCTATAGTCCGTCGGCGGAATTTTCCTTCGCGATGAACGAGATCCCCGAACGGAGTTCGTGAAGATGAAGCGACAACGCAGTCTGCAACCCCACCCCCGATCGTCCGCCGCCGACGCCGACCACAGCCTGGCGGTGCGCGGCACGGATCTTCAGAAGGCCATGGAACACGTCGCGGCCATCGCCGGCGACAACCCCGTCCATGCCTTCGAGACCGCCATGCATGCCGTGACCAGCCAGCTCGCGCAAGGCGCGGCGTCCGGCGGCGCCCCGGCATGTGCTCCTGGCCCCATGCATGGGCCGGGTCGGGCCGGACTGCTGCACCGGCGCGCCGGCAGCAGCATGGATTGCTTCGCCGATGTCGCCATCGCGCGCATGGAATCGGGCTGGGCCTTGAACGCGACCGACCTCCTGGGCATTTCCGCCAATCCCGGCGAGATGGGCGAGTGGTATGTACTCACGCCAGGCGAACAGGGCGGCAGGCGGGCCTTTCGCATCGACGCCAACGCGGCCGGACTGCGTTTGCACCCTGCCCCGCCTGCCGCCCGCAGCACGCCGTTCAACGCGCACCTCCTGTCATTGGACAACGTGCGCGTCGCGGACGACGACGCCTGGGACCTGGGTCCCGCGCAGGCGCCCAGCGAAACCTTCATGCGCCTGGTGTCCGTCTATCGCGCCATGGCCGCCGCGCTCTGCTGCGGACTGGGACGCGCCACCCGCAGCATTCTGTCGACGCCGGCGATTCCGGCCACGGCACGCGGCGCCGTTCCCGCGGCGCGGCAGGCGCGGTCGGGCCAGCAGCTAGGCAAGATCGACGCGTTGCTGCTGACCAGCGATATCGTCATGCGCGGCATCGCCAGCGACCTGGCGCGCGAGCGACCTTTCCCCCAGGCCAGTTCGACCCGGCTTCACCGCCTGGCCGTAGACAGCTCGCTGGCGGCGGTATCGCTGGCCTGGCGCGGCGGCATCCGAGAGACGCACACGGGCTTTGCCTCGCTGCGCCGCTATCGACGCGATGCCCTGGCGGTCGCCGCGCTGATGGCCGTGCTGGACGGCGTGGACGTTCCCACGCCGGCATGATCCGCCAGCCGGCGCGTTAAGCCTCCGCTACGCCGCGTCGGCGTGCGCGCGATGCGCGCCGCAGTGCAGGCAGCGGAACAGATATCCGCCGATCACGGCGCCGTTCTCGGTGATGTCGGGCAGCACGTCCTCGGGCCAGCCGTCGTCCAGGATCGCGGCCTGGGCGTCCGGCATGTCCTTGAGCCGGTCCCAGCCCACCGGCCCCAGGTAGGCGCAGGCGTCGCCGCAGCAGATCTGCCAGCGCTCGCAATGCCAGGACAGGTAGCCGGGCGTGCGCAGATTGAGTTCTTCCTCGACCGACGCCGGCACCTCGCCTTCTATGTCGCCCACGAACTCGGACCCGAATTTCCGCGCCGCGCTGCCGTCCGCGATGCACCAGGGACACAGGTTCGCCGGCTGGTCGCCCAATCCATAGGGCTCGGTCGCGTAGGCCCAGCCGGTGCACAGGCCGCAACACGGGCACTCCAGGTCGGCGATGGCTTCGATGGCGCCGGTGGCGACGGGATCGGGGTGATAGCGGAAATGAGGCAGTTCGTGCCTGGGACGCGGACCTTGCATGTTGCGGACTCCAGCGGGATGGGCGACAGCCTGGCAGCATAGCGCATGCCGCGTCGCCGCCCGCGATGGATGATCATGCTAGGCTTGCCTGCCCGGTTCCCGCCTTCCCCGCCGCACACCTCATGACGCCCGCGATCCGTCTCGGCCCCCTGGTCTTTCCGATTGAACTCGGCGTGCTGCTGCTGTCGGCCGCGCTCGGCCTGCTGGCCTGCGCGCTGCTGGCGCGCCTGCGGCGCGTCCGGAGCGACATATCCGCCGCCGACGCCCCCAGCGCCCGCAATACCTTGTGGAATGCGCTGCTCTGGGGCCTGCTCGCCGCACGGCTGGGCTATCTCTGGCAGTACCGCGACGCCTATCTGCCGGAACCGCTGTCCATGCTGGACCTGCGCGACGGCGGCTGGAACGGCCTGATCGGGCTGGCGGCCGCCTGGGCCTATGCCTTGGCGACGATCTTGCGCCGGCGCGCGCCATGGCGCCTCACGCTGGCGGCGCTGGCCGTGGCCAGCCTGGTCTGGCTGGGCGGACGCGCGCTGATCGCGCCGTCGGCGCCGCAATCGCATCCCGCGCTCGCCGAACTGGTCCTGAGCGACCTGCAAGGCGCGCCGGCCTCGCTGGCGGCTTTTCGTGGCAAGCCCGCAGTGGTGAACCTGTGGGCCAGCTGGTGCCCGCCGTGCCGGCGCGAAATGCCGGTGTTCGAGCAGGCGCAGGCCGGGCATCCCGACGTGCATTTCGTGTTCCTGAACCAGGGCGAGTCACCGCGGGCCATCGCCGACTACCTGCGCGACCACGCGCCCGGCCTGCGCAACGTGCTGCGGGACGGCCAGAGCCAGGCCTCGCGCGCGCTCAGCAACAGCGGGCTGCCCGCCACGCTGTTCCTGGACGCCGACGGCAGGCTGACGGGCCTGCGCGTCGGCGAGCTGTCGCGCGCCACGCTGCGCGAACGGCTGGACGCGCTCAAGGCGGCCAACGGCTCCGAACCCTGAGACAGATCGGAGATTCAGCGTTCGCGGCGTTTCTCTTTCGAAACGAAACGGCCGATATCGGGCAGACCGCCATAGCGCCTGGCCGGATCGGCCATCTCCAATGTTCTGCTACCGCCCCAGCTCATCGGCGAATATCTCCGTGTACAAGGCGCGCAGCGCCTCGGGCGCCTTGCGGATCACCTGGCCGCCGCGATCCTTGTCCGCCTGCTCGCCCCAGATCGCATGGCGCGCGGCCCGGAATGCCGCCTCGTCGACGCGCTCGCCCAAGAGATTCGCGCGCAGCGCCGCGATCGAGGAAGGGGCGTCGCCCGCGACGCGCCTGCGCGCCTCCAGCAACCAGCCCAGGCTGTCCGCGTTGGCGATCCGCTCCGCGTAGGTCTTGCGGTGCCGCAGATGCTGGATATTGCCGGCGCAGGCCAGCAGGTACGCGATCGCCTCCCGGGTGAAGCCATGGGCGTCGAGATAGCCTTCGACATAACGGCCATGCATGGATTGATGCTCGCCGTCCGCCAGGGCCAGATAGTCGAGCACCAGCGGCGCATGCGCCGCGCTGGCGCAGCCCAGCGCGAACACGGCGAAGCTGCCCGGCATGGCGCAGTCCTCGGCATCGAGGTTCGTGTACCACTCGTATTCGCGCATGGCCCGCCGCGCATAGGCCTCGATGGCCGGGTGCAGCGCCGGATAGGCCGCCGCGCAGGCGAACAGCTGGTGCACGCCCTTCTTTGGCAAACCCTTGATGGGCAGGTACGTCTTGGTCGGCCCACGGAACTCGATGGCATAGGAGCGCGGGAAGTCCGTGGTCGACAGCAGGCGGTCCAGGTAGCCGAGCGCCTGCGCATAGGCGGCCTCGCTTTCTTCCTGGACGGTGATGCGGATCACGGCCAGCGCGTCATTGGCCTTCGCGCTCATGCCCGCGCCGCGAAACGCCGCCAGTTCCCCGGGCAGCTCGCCCGTGCCGTCGCGCTTGAGGCGCGCCGGCAGGTCGCTGCCCAGCTGCGTCACCTGATTGAAGATGCGCTCGGCGCTGACCGAGGCGTAGCTGGGGCCGAACTTGAGATCGCAGATCGCGACGTAGCAGGCGAAACGGAATAATCCGTCCGACACCACGGCGGGGTCTGCTCCTTCCTTGAGCACCCATTGTTCCCGCCAGTCGTTGCCCTTGTTCACGAAATGCGGATCGCGCAGGCGGCGGTCGACCCAGCGATGCAGCAGGTAGTCGATGTCATGCCAGCCTAGCAGCAGGCGCATCCGCTCGGCGAACGCCCGGGCGGACGCGGCGTCGAACGGCGCGGCGGGCGCTCCACACGGGGGGACGGGCGTGCCGGCCGGCGATACGTCCCGCGACGCGCTGGACAGCCCTTCCAGCACATACTCCACCACCGCCTGGCCCAGGATCTTCTGCCCATCCACGACAAAGCCCCTGATGCTTTCGCCCGAGAGCTCGCGCACCTGCGCCGTGCCGTCGTTGACCTGCGCGACCGCGCGATCGAATGCGGCGCGCGCTTCGGGCGTCTGCCGCGTGTCTTCAAAAATCAACCAGTTCCGTTTGTTCATGAGGAGAGCATCTGCTGCGTGAAGCGCTGGACAATAGCACGCGAGGCGGGCCTGCCGGACGGATCAGGCCGGCCCGCCCCAAGGCGCATCGAAGCCGTCCTGACGCCGCGTCGACAGCGCCAGCCGCTGGCCGGCGCGCAAGCTCTCCGCCAACTCGGGCGGCAGCCTGATGATCAGGTCCGGCCCTTGCGGCAGCGCGCGCACCGTCGCCAGCAGGCGCAGTCCGCCCTCGCCGTCCGGTATCGAGGTCCAGGCCAGCAGCTTGCCCGACTCGACCGCCACGGGTTCCGCCTGCGCATGGCCGCAGGCCGGGCACCACAGCCGCGCGGGATAGACCTTGTGGCCGCAGGCCGCGCAGGCAAATACATGCAGGCTCATGCGCCCTCCCTTTCCAGTACCGCCGCATTGGCGCACATGCCGTAGCGCAGTTGCACCATGCCGTAGCCGGTGGCCACGCCCCGCCGCGCGCCGGGAATCTGGCGTTCGCCCGCCCGGCCCAGCAATTGACGCGCTACTTCCGCCAGGCCGTGCATGCCGCCCGCCGTGCCGGCCTGGCCGGCCGACAGCTGGCCGCCGGCGGTGTTGACCGGCAGGCTGCGGTTCGCCAGCCGCCGCGCGACGAAGCCCGGCAGGTCGCCGGCGTCGGTGAAGCCCAGGTCGCAGAGCTGGGCCAGCGCCATCGCCGGATAGTCGTCGTAGACGCCAACCACGTTCATGTCTTCAGGCCCGATGCCGGCCTCGGCCCACATCGCAGGCGCGAATTCGGCGATGCCGGTGACCAGTCCGTCGCCTTCCTGTTGATCGCCGTTGTAGCGCGCGCCGCTGGCCCGCAGCGTCACATGCACGCCCGCGGGCCGCGCCGACAGCACCAGCGCGCAGGCGCCGCTGACCACGGGCACGCAGTCCAGCCGGCCCAGCGGCGGCGCGACCAGGGGCGCGTCCAGGTACTGTCGCAGGCTCAAGGGCTGGCGATAGGCGGCATTCGGATTCCCGGCCGCCCATTGCCGCTGCGCCACGCACAGCGCGCCGTAGTCCTCGCGCCGCAGGCCGGTCCGCATCATCTGGCGCTGCGTCAGCATGGCGAACAGCGGGTTCGGCCCCACGCAGCCCAGCGGACTCAGGTACTCGCGCGCGCTGCGGTTGTAGTCGCTGACCAGGCCCTGAAAATCCGCGCCGGCGAAATGATCGCCGGCCGCCAGCACGATAGTGCGGGCCTGCCCGGCTTCCAGCGCCAACCAGGCCTGCCGCAGCAGGTTGATGGCGCTGGCGCCGCCCATCTCGTCCTGCATGCACCAATTCAGCTTCAGGCCCAACCGCCAGCCCAGGTCGATGGCGCGGTCCGGCCGCAGGCTGAACGAGGCCACGCCCAGGCCGTCCACCTCGCCCGGCGCGACGCCGGCGTCGGCCAGGGCCAGGCCGATGGCCCGGGCCAGCAGGCCGGCCGTGCTGCAACCAGGCTCGGGATGGCGCAGCATCGGCGTCTCGCCGACGCCGACGATGCCGGGTCTGGATCCGGCTCCGGATTTGATCGCGCCGGCGCTCACGCGCGCTCCTTGCCTTCCGGTTCGCGCGTCAGCAGCAGCGTGACCACGGTGATGGCCGCCATGCCGACCAGGAACCACGCGACCGGCGTGGCCGATTCGTATTTGCGCAGCAGCGCCATGGCGATCAGGGGCGACAGGCCGCCGGCGAACACCGAGGCCAGTTCATGGCCCAGCGCCAGGCCGGTGTAGCGCACCTCGGGCGGGAACAGCTCGGCGAAGTACGCCGGCTGCGTGCCGATCATGGCCGCGTGGCACAGGGTGTTGCCCAGGAAGAAGGCCAGGAAGATCCAGACCGGCTCGCGCGTCTGCACCAGCCAGAAGAACGGGAACGCCACCAGCATCAGCCCGGCCGCGCCGATCAGGTAGACCGCGCGCCGCCCGATGCTGTCCGACAGGTGGCCGAACCAGACCAGCGTGCCCAGCTCCACGAACATGGACGCCAGCACGCCGCCCAGCATCAGGTCGTTGGGGATTCCCAGGAACTTGCCGTAGGCCAGCGCGAAGGCCAGGAAGATGTACGAGCCGCCGTTCTCGGCCACGCGCAGCCCCATCGCCGTGAACACCTGGCGCGGATAGCGGCGGAACACCTCCACCGCCGGCATGCCGCGCTTGGCGCTGCGCGAGGCCTGCACGAATTCCTCGCTTTCCGGGATATGGCGGCGGATGTACAGGCCCACGCCGAAGATCAGCACGCTCAGCAGGAACGGCAGCCGCCAGCCCCAGCTCATGAACTGCTCCTGCGGCAACTGCTGCGCCAACATGAAGACGCCGGACGACAGCACGAAGCCGCCGGCCACGCCCAGCTGGCTGAACGACGAGAAGTAGCCGCGCCGCCGGCCGCCGACGGCCTCGCTGATGAGCAGCACGCCGCCGCCCCACTCGCCGCCCGCGGCCGCGCCCTGCATCACGCGCAGCGCCACCATCGCCGCCGGCGCCCACAGGCCGGCCTGCTCATAGGTGGGCAGCAGCCCGATCAGGAAGGTGGCCACGCCCATCAGGCCCAGCGTCCATTCCAGCGCCAGCTTGCGGCCGTAGCGGTCGCCGATGTGGCCGAAGATCACGCCGCCCAGCGGCCGCGCCAGGAAGCCCACCGCGAAGCCGGCGAAGGCGCCCATGGTGCCCAGCAGCGGGTCGGTGCCCTTGGGAAAGAACAGCTCGCCGAACACCAGCGCCGCCGCCGTGCCGTAGATGAAGAAGTCGTACCACTCCATGGCGTTGCCCGCCACCGAGGCCACCACCACGCGTCGCGTGCGCCGCTTGCGCGCGGCTTCCTCGCTGGCGGCCTGTTCCGCCAAATTGTCTGCCATCGTCATTGCCGCCCCTTGTGTATGTTGTGTAGTCCCTGCACCGCCCTAGCGCGACACCTTGTAGCCCGCCTTGTCGCGGTCCCAGGTGTCGGCCGTCACGCCTTCGTCGCGCAGCTTGAACTTGCGGATCTTGCCGTTCTCGGTGCGCGGCAGTTCCTCCATCGCGCGCAGATAGCGCGGCACCGCGAAGTACGGCATGCGCGGCTGACAGAAATCCAGCAGCTCCGCGTGCGCCACCTTGCTGCCCGGCTTGTAGACCAGCGCCGCCATCACCTCGTCCTCGGCCAGCTCGGATTGCACGGCGTAGACCGCCACGGCCGCGATGGCCGGATGCGCCAGCAGCACCTGTTCCACTTCGTAGGAAGAGATGTTCTCGCCGCGCCGGCGGATCGCGTCCTTCATGCGGTCCAGGAAGCGGTAGTAGCCGTCGGCGTCGCGCACCACCCGGTCGCCGGTGTGGAACCACAGGTTGCGCCAGGCCTCGACCGTCTTGTCCGCCATGGCGAAGTAGCCGGTGGCGATGGCGTAAGGCGGGCGCGCCCGCAGCAGCAGCTCGCCGGGCTGGCCGTCCGGCACCGGCGCGTCGTGCTCGTCGGCCACGCAGGCCTCGAACTCGGGCGCGACCCGGCCCATGGTGCCCGGGCGCTGCTCGGCCAGCACCCCCCCCAGCGCGAAATTGGTCTCGGTGGAGCCGTAGCCTTCCAGCAGCGCCAATCCGGTGCGGCGCAGGAATTCGCCGTGAAAGCGCTCGGGCACGCCCGGCGCCAGCGCGATGCGCGCGCGGTGGCGGCGTTCGGCCGGCGCGGGCTCGCGCGCCAGCAGCATGGGCACCATCGCGCCCAGCAGGTAGGTCACCGTGGCGCCGGTCTGCTCAAGCCGGTCGAAGTATCGGCTGACCGAGAAACGCTCGTCGCAGACGATGGACGCGCCCGTCACCAGCGCCTGGAAACAGGCGTTCAACGCATTGGTGTGGAACAGCGGCAGGCTGGTGTAGAGCACGTCCTCGCCGCGGATCTCCAGGTTGCGCGCGGCGATCAGGCCCCACCACCAGAATTGCGCATGCGGACAGCACACGCCCTTGGACAGGCCGGATGTGCCGGAGGTGTACAGGATGGCCAGCATGTCGCCCGGCCCCAGGTCGGCCGGTTCGACGCCTTCGGGCGGCGCGGCGGGGGG
>NZ_JCBANH010000096.1:0-25257 GCF_059760925.1 Achromobacter sp. 1011791174 | reverse complement strand
ATGGAAAGCAGGCTGCTCATGGTGGACACGCGCCGTGTGGCGCCCTGTGCATGGAACCGGCAGGGCCGGCTTTTAAGGTGTATTTCAAATGCATATTAATGCTAGCCCACAAGCCATGCCAGCGCGCGGATTTGATCTGGCGCAAACCCGGCTCCCGGGCAGGGGGTGACTAGTCACATCGGCGCGGCCGGATGGTCGGCCGGCGAATGGCGCGCGCGGCGGGGTATCCCTAGTCTGAGCGCATGTATTCGTCGGATAGATCCGTCAGCAAAGCGAGAACGACCATGACAGCATCACCCAGTCATACCCGGCCCGGCGCGCCCATGCGCGTGCTGGTTTCCAGCACCTTCGCCTTCACCATCTGCTTCGCGGTATGGATGATCTTCGCGGTGCTGGGCATTCCCATCAAGCAGCAGCTCGGGCTGTCCGAGACGGAATTCGGCCTGCTGGCCGCCATGCCGGTGCTGACCGGCTCGCTGGTGCGCGTGCCGCTGGGCATCTGGACCGACCGCTACGGCGGCCGTCCGGTGTTCTTCGTGCTGATGCTGCTGGCCGTGGTGCCGATCTGGCTGCTGTCCTATGCCACCGAGTATTGGCACTTCCTGGTGCTGGCGCTGTTCGTCGGCCTGACGGGCGGCTCGTTCTCGGTCGGTACGCCCTATGTGGCGCGCTGGTTTCCGCGCAACAAGCAGGGCCTGGCCATGGGCGTGTTCGGCGCCGGCAACTCCGGCTCGGCCATCACCAAGTTCGTGGCGCCGGCGCTGATCGCGGCCGCCGGCGGCGCCTGGGTCATCGTGCCGCAGGTATACGCGGTGGCGCTGCTGGTGACGGCGGTGCTGTTCTGGCTGTTTTCGTCGTCCGATCCGGCGCATCGCGTCACCGGCGGCGCCAGCCTGAAGGCACAGTTCGCCATGCTCAAGGATCCGCGCGTGTGGCGCTACTGCCAGTACTACTCGGTGGTGTTTGGCGGCTATGTGGCGCTGGCGCTGTGGATGACCAAGTACTACATCGGCGAATACGGCTTCGACATGAAGCTGGCGGCGCTGCTGGCGGCCTGCTTCTCGCTGCCCGGCGGCGTGCTGCGCGCGGTGGGCGGCTGGATTTCGGACCGCTACGGCGCCTACAAGACCACCTGGTGGGTGATGTGGGTGTGCTGGGTCGCGTTCTTCCTGCTCAGCTACCCGCAGACGCAGTTCACCATCATGACCGCCGCCGGCCCGCGCAGCTTCGAGATCGCGCTCGGTCCCATCCCCTTCACCGTGCTGCTGTTCGTGGTCGGCATCGCCATGGCCGTCGGCAAGGCCTCGGTCTTCAAGTTCATCTCGGACGAGTTCGGCCAGAACATCGGCGCGGTGTCCGGCATCGTCGGCCTGGCCGGCGGCCTGGGCGGCTTCATCCTGCCCATCCTGTTCGGCGTGCTGCTGGACCTGACCGGCATCCGCTCCAGCGCCTTCATGCTGCTGTACGGCACGGTCTGCGTGTCGCTCATCTTCATGCACTTCAGTTTCCGGCCCGAAAGCGCGGCCATCGCCCGGCGCCAGCCGGCCTGATTCCTCCCTTCTAGCGAGAACCCTATGTCCACTCATGTCCTGCAGCGCTGGGAGCCGGAGAATCCCGGCTTCTGGCAACAGACCGGCGCGCGCATCGCCAACCGCAACCTGTGGATCTCCATCCCCGCGCTGATGCTGGCCTTCAGCATCTGGATGCTGTGGAGCGTGGTGGTGGTCAACCTGGACCGCGCCGGCTTCATGCTGTCCAAGAACCAGATGTTCTGGCTGACGGCGCTGCCCGCGCTGTCGGGCGCCACGCTGCGCATCTTCTATTCCTTCCTGGTGCCGGTGTTCGGCGGCCGCAAGTGGACCGCCATCTCGACGGCCTCGCTGCTGATCCCGGCGCTGGGCATGGGCTTCGCGCTGCGCGATCCGTCCACCTCCTATCCGACGCTGCTGATCCTGGCGCTGCTGTGCGGCCTGGGCGGCGGCAACTTCAGCTCCAGCATGGCCAACATCAGCTTCTTCTTTCCCAAGGAAAAGAAGGGGCTGGCCACCGGCCTGAACGCCGGCATCGGCAACCTGGGCGTGTCGCTGGTGCAGTTCGCCGTGCCGGTGGCGATCTCGGCCGGCATGTTCGGCGCGCTGGGCGGCGACCCGCAGCAGGCCATGGTCAAGGGCGCGGCGACCAATATCTGGCTGCAGAACGCCGGCTTCATCTGGGTGCTGCCGATCGCGCTGGCCTCGCTGGCGGCCTGGTTCGGCATGAACGACATCGCCGACGCGCGCGCGTCCTTCGCCGACCAGGCGGTGATCTTCAAGCGCAAGCACAACTGGCTGATGTGCTGGCTGTACGTGGGCACCTTCGGCTCCTTCATCGGTTTTTCGGCCGGTTTCGCCATGCTGACCAAGACGCTGTTCCCGCAGGTCGATCCCACCGCCTATGCCTTCCTGGGGCCGCTGGTGGGTTCGCTGACGCGGCCGCTGGGCGGCTGGGTGTCGGACAAGCTGGGCGGCGCGCGCGTCACGCTGTTCACCTTCGTCGGCATGATCGCGGCGGTGCTGGGCGTGATGATGTTCATGCCGGTGAACGGGCAGGGCGGCGACTTCAACGGCTTCCTGGCCATGTTCATCGTGCTGTTCGCGCTGACCGGCGTGGGCAATGGCTCGACCTTCCGCATGATCCCGGTGATCTTCCTGCGCGAGCGCACCCAGGCCGCCGAGGGCCGGGGCGAGGCCGGGCGCAAGCAGGCGCTGGCCGAGGCCGCCAAGGAATCGGCGGCGGTGCTGGGCTTTTCCGGCGCGATCGGGGCCTATGGCGGTTTCTTCATCCCGCGCAGCTTCGGCACCTCGCTGGAGCTGACCGGCGGCGCGCAGGCGGCGCTCTATTGCTTCATCGCCTTCTACGCCACCTGCGTGCTGATCACCTGGTGGCAGTACGCGCGCCGCAATGCGCCGGTGCCGTGCTGAGCAATGACCGGGGTGACTAGTCATTCTGCCGTGCCCGACCTGTGCCTGCGGGCAATGGCGGGCGCGGCGCCCCGGGCCTAAAGTGGATTCGCAAGCAGAGCAAGCAGCATGCGCCGGCCGGGCCGGCGCTCTTGGAGAGCAACAATGAGTCATTTTCTGGATCGCCTGAAGTTCATGTCCAGGGTGAAGTCCACCTTCGCGGACGGGCACGGCGAGACGGTCAACGAGGACCGCCGCTGGGAGAACGCCTACCGCGCGCGCTGGCAGCACGACAAGGTCGTGCGCTCGACCCACGGCGTGAACTGCACCGGTTCCTGCTCGTGGAAGGTCTACGTCAAGAACGGCCTGATCACCTGGGAAACGCAGCAGACCGACTACCCGCGCACGCGCCCGGACCTGCCCAACCACGAACCTCGCGGCTGTCCCAGAGGCGCGTCCTACAGCTGGTATGTCTATTCGGCCCAGCGCGTGAAGTACCCGATGATCCGGGGCCGCCTGATCGAGATGTGGCGCGAGGCCCGCAAGACCATGGACCCGATCGCGGCCTGGGAATGGATCAGCCAGGATCCGGTCCGCGCCAAGCGCTACAAGGCCGTGCGCGGCCTGGGCGGCTTCGTGCGCGCCGACTGGGACACGGCCACCGAGATCATCGCCGCCGCCAATGCCTACACCATCAAGAAGTTCGGCCCCGACCGCCTGATCGGCTTCTCGCCGATCCCGGCCATGTCCATGGTCAGCTACGCGGCCGGCGCGCGCTACCTGAGCCTGCTGGGCGGCGCCTGCCTGAGCTTCTACGACTGGTACTGCGACCTGCCGCCGGCCAGCCCGCAGGTCTGGGGCGAACAGACCGACGTGCCGGAATCGGCCGACTGGTACAACTCCACCTACCTGATGGTCTGGGGCTCGAACGTGCCGCAGACCCGCACGCCCGACGCGCACTTCTACACCGAGGTCCGCTACAAGGGCACCAAGACCGTGGCCGTGTCCAGCGACTTCGGCGAAATGGTCAAGTTCGGCGACATCTGGCTGGCGCCCAAGCAGGGCACCGACGCCGCGCTGGCCATGGCCATGGGCCATGTGATCCTGAAGGAATTCCACCTGTCCGGCGCCTCGGACTACTTCCGCGACTACGTGCGCCGCTACACCGACATGCCCATGCTGGTGCTGCTCAAGGAGCGCGACGGCCGCCATGTGCCCGACCACTTCCTGCGCGCCTCGCACCTGGACGGCGCGCTGGGCGAGCAGAACAATCCCGACTGGAAGACGCTGGTCTATGACGAGGACAGTGGCGATCTGGTCGCGCCCAACGGCAGCATCGGCTTCCGCTGGGGCGAGGGCGCGGTCAACGGCGGCGAGAAGGTCGGCCGCTGGAACCTGGAAGCGCGCGACGGCGGCAGCGGCCGCGACATCACGCCGCGCCTGTCCCTGATCGACCAGGCCGATGCGGTCGTGGGCGTGGGCTTCCCGTACTTCGGCGGCGAGCACGACGAGCTGCTGACGCGCAATGTGCCGGCGCGCCGCATCCGCCTGGCGGACGGCACGGACGCGCTGGTCGCCACCGTGTACGACCTGCAGATGGCCAATTACGGCCTGGATCGCGGCCTGGGCGGCGGCAATGTCGCCACGTCCTATGACGACGACGTGCCCTACACCCCGGCCTGGCAGGAAAAGCACACCTCGGTGCCGCGCGCCCAGGTGATCCAGGTGGCGCGCGAGTTCGCGCAGAACGCGCACGACACCCAGGGCAAGTCCATGGTGATCGTCGGCGCCGGCCTGAACCACTGGTACCACATGGACATGATCTACCGAGGCATCATCAACATGCTGATGATGTGCGGCTGCGTGGGCAAGAGCGGCGGCGGCTGGGCGCACTACGTGGGCCAGGAAAAGCTGCGGCCGCAGTTCGGCTGGGCGCCGCTGGCCTTCGCCTCGGACTGGGCGCGCCCGCCGCGCCAGATGAACGGCACCTCGTTCTTCTACGCCCACACCAGCCAGTGGCGTCACGAGAAGCTGAACGTGCAGGAAGTGCTGGGCCCCACCGCCGACCGCGGCAAGTACGGCGAACTCAGCATGATCGACCTGAACGCCCGCGCCGAGCGCATGGGCTGGCTGCCGTCGGCGCCGCAGCTGCGCACCAATCCGCTGGACCTGGTGGCCGAGGCCGAGGCCGCCGGCAAGGACCCGGTGGCGCACGCCGTCGAGGGCCTGAAGTCGGGCGCGCTGCAGATGGCCTGCGAGAACCCGGACGATCCGGCCAACTTCCCGCGCAACATGTTCGTGTGGCGCTCCAACATCCTGGGCTCCAGCGGCAAGGGCCACGAGTACTTCCTGAAGTACCTGCTGGGCACGCAGAACGCCGTGTTCGGCGACGAGGCCGACGCCATCAAGCCGGTCGAGGTCGCCTATGAGGACGACGCCGCCGAGGGCAAGCTGGACCTTCTGACGGTGCTGGACTTCCGCATGAGCACGACCTGCCTGTACGGCGACATCGTGCTGCCGACCGCCACCTGGTACGAAAAGGACGACCTGAACACGTCCGACATGCACCCGTTCATCCACCCGCTCAGCGAGGCGGTGCAGCCGCTGTGGGAAAGCAAGACGGACTGGGAGATCTACAAGCTGCTGGCCAAGCGCTTCAGCGAGATCGGCGGCCCCTACCTGGGCAAGCGCCGCGACCTGGTGCTGGCTCCCTTGATGCACGACACGCCGGGAGAACTGGGCCAGCCCTTCGAGCCCAAGGACTGGAAGTTGGGCGAGTGCGACCTGGTGCCGGGCAAGACCGCTCCCAACATGGTCGTGGTCGAGCGCGACTACAACGACATCTACCGCAAGTTCACCTCCGTCGGCCCCTTGCTGGACAAGCTGGGCAACGGCGGCAAGGGCATCAACTGGAACACCGAGCACGAAGTGCGCGAGCTGGCCGGCCTGAACGACAGCGTCAGCGAGCCGGGCGTGAGCCAAGGCCGTCCGCGCCTGGACACGGCCATCGACGCCGCCGAGATGATCCTGACCTTCGCGCCCGAGACCAACGGCCATGTGTCGGTCAAGGCCTGGGAGGCATTGAGCAAGATCACCGGCCGCGAGCACGCCCACCTGGCGATCGGCCGCGAGCATGACAAGATCCGCTTCCGCGATATCCAGGCGCAGCCGCGCAAGATCATCTCGGCGCCGACCTGGTCGGGCCTGGAAAGCGAGGAGGTCAGCTACAACGCCGGCTACACCAACGTGCATGAGCTGATCCCATGGCGCACCCTGACCGGCCGCCAGCAGTTCTACCAGGATCACCGCTGGATGCTGGACTTCGGCGAGGGCTTCTGCGTCTACAAGCCGGCCATCGACACCAAGACGTTGGCGCCCATGCTGGGCCGCTATCCGAACGGCGAGAAGGAGCTGGTGCTGAACTGGCTGACGCCGCACCAGAAGTGGGGCATCCACAGCACCTACTCGGACAACCTGCGCATGCTGACCTTGAGCCGGGGCGGCCCCCACGTGTGGATCTCCGAGGCCGAGGCCAGGCAGGCCGGCCTGGTGGACAACGACTGGGTCGAGGTCTTCAACGTCAACGGCACGCTGACCGCGCGCGTGGTGGTGAGCCAGCGCGTGCCGGTGGGCATGTGCCTGATGTACCACGCCCAGGAAAAGATCGTGAACGTGCCGGGCGCCGAGACCAGCGGCAAGCGCGGCGGCATCCACAACTCCGTCACCCGCACCGTGCTCAAGCCCACCCACATGATCGGCGGCTATGCGCAGCAGGCCTACGGCTTCAACTACTACGGCACCGTGGGCGCCAACCGCGATGAATTCGTGGTGCTGCGCAAGATGAAGAAAGTGGACTGGCTTGAAGGCCCGTTGGTTGAAACGCAACAAGAAGAGAAGCAATCATGAGGATACGCGCCCAAATCGGCATGGTGCTGAACCTGGACAAGTGCATCGGCTGCCATACCTGCTCGGTCACCTGCAAGAACGTCTGGACCAGCCGCGACGGCGTCGAGTACGCCTGGTTCAACAACGTGGAAACCAAGCCCGGCATCGGCTATCCCAAGGAATGGGAGAACCAGGGCAAGTGGAAGGGCGGCTGGAACCGCACGGCCAGCGGCAAGCTGGAACCGCGCCAGGGCGGCAAGCTGCGCATCCTGGCCAATCTGTTCGCCAACCCGAACCTGCCGCAGATCGACGACTACTACGAGCCCTACACCTACGACTACGAGCACCTGAAGAACGCGCCGCTGTCGCAGACGCCGCCGACCGCGCGTCCGGTGTCGGTGCTGACCGGCAAGAAGATGGACAAGATCCATTGGGGCCCGAACTGGGAAGACGACCTGGGCGGCGAGTTCAGCGCGCGCAGCCGCGACCAGCTGTTCGAGGGCGTGCAGAAGGAGATGTACTCGACCTTCGAGAACACCTTCATGATGTACCTGCCGCGCCTGTGCGAGCACTGCCTGAACCCGGCCTGTGTCGCCAGCTGCCCGTCCGGCTCTATCTACAAGCGCGAGGACGACGGCATCGTGCTGGTGGACCAGGACAAGTGCCGGGGCTGGCGCATGTGCATCTCCGGCTGCCCGTACAAGAAGATCTACTACAACTGGCAGAGCGGCAAGGCCGAGAAGTGCACCTTCTGCTATCCGCGCATCGAGGCCGGCCAGCCGACCGTGTGCTCCGAGACCTGCGTGGGCCGGATCCGCTACCTGGGCGTGATGCTGTACGACGCCGACCAGATCGAGCGCGCCGCCGCCGTGGCCAGCGAGCAGGACCTGTACCAGTCGCAGCTGGACCTGTTCCTGGATCCGCACTCGCCCGAGGTGATCGCCGCCGCGCGCGAGCAGGGCATTCCCGAGTCCTGGCTGGAGGCCGCCCGCAAGTCGCCGGTCTACAAGATGGCCGTGCAATGGCGCGTGGCCTTCCCGCTGCACCCGGAATACCGCACGCTGCCCATGGTCTGGTACATCCCGCCGCTGTCGCCGATCCAGACGGCCGCCGAGTCCGGCAAGATGCCGACCCGCACCGTGGGCAAGAGCGCCATGATCCCGGACGTGTCCAGCCTGCGCATCCCCGTGCGCTACCTGGCCAACCTGCTGACGGCGGGCAAGGAAGAGCCGGTGCTGCTGGCGCTGGAGCGCATGCTGGCCATGCGCGCCTACAAGCGCTCGGAGACCGTGCACGGCGAGCTGGACAGCGAGCTGCTGGCCCGGGTCGGCCTGGACGACGCCACCGTGCAGGACATGTACCGCATCATGGCCATCGCCGACTACGAGGACCGCTTCGTGGTGCCGAGCAGCCACAAGGAAATGGTCGAGGACAGCTTCAACGAGAAGGGCAGCTGCGGCTTCACCTTCGGCAACGGCTGCTCGGGCGGCGTGTCCGAGGGCTCGCTGTTCGGCAAGAAGCCGCAGGGCAGCGAGATCTTCATCGACATGCCCAAGTCCCGCAAGAAGGCCGCCGCGGCCTGAGCAAAGGAGAACATGATGAGCTTGTACCGACTGCTTTCCGCGCTGCTCAGCTACCCCGAGCAGGAACTGCTGGACGCCTTGCCCGAGATCGACGCGGCGTTGGCCGACCACCCCTGGGCCGGCGAGACGCTGGAACCCCTGACCGCCTGGCTGGGCGGCCAGGCCCTGATCCCGCTGCAGGAAACCTACGTCGCCACCTTCGACCGCAACCGCTCGCACTCGCTGCACCTGTTCGAGCACGTGCACGGCGAAAGCCGCGACCGGGGCCAGGCCATGGTGGACCTACTGCAGACCTACCGCGACCATGGCTTTGAACCCGTGGTGTCGGAACTGCCGGACCACGTGCCGCTGTTCCTGGAGTTCCTGGGCGTGATCGACGCGGACCAGGCCCAGGCGCTGCTGGACGAGGCCATCCACGTGCTGGCCGCCATCGGTTCGCGGCTGGCGCGGGGCGACAGCCCCTATGCCTGCGTCTTCGCCGTGCTGCGCGACCTGTCCGGCGTGACGCCGCGCGAGCAGACCGAGGCGCCGGTGCGCGACATGGACGAGGCCATGGAGACCTTCGGCGCCGGCCCGGACGGCATCGAGCCGTTGCTGCGCCCGGCCGCCCAGGGCGGCGCGCACGCGGTGCATTTCTACCCCCGCGGGACGGCCGCCCGCTGACCGCTGCCAGGAACACGCATCATGAACACCCTGAACCAGTTCTTCTTCGGCATCTATCCCTACATTGCCTTGACCGTCTTTCTCTTGGGCAGCCTGGTCCGCTTCGAGCGCGAGCAGTACACCTGGAAGACCGACAGCTCGCAGCTGCTGCACCACGGCCGTCTGCGACTGGGCAACATCCTGTTCCACGTGGGCATCCTGGGCCTGTTCTTCGGCCACGCCGTCGGCCTGCTGACGCCGGTGGTGGTCTGGGACACGCTGGGCGTGTCGCATTCGCTCAAGCAGATGGTCGCCATGGTGGCCGGCGGCGTGATGGGAGGGCTGTGCCTGATCGGCCTGTTGATCCTGATCCACCGCCGCATGAGCGATCCGCGCATCGCCGCCACCACCAAGCCGGGCGACAAGCTGCTGCTGCTCTGGATCCTGGTCACGCTGCTGCTGGGCCTGTCGACCATCGCGCTGTCCGCCGGTCACATGGACGGCGAGGTGATGGTCAGCCTGATGACCTGGGCGCAGCACATCGTCACCTTCCAGGGCGACGCCGCCAGCCATATCGCCGGCGTCTCGCCGGTGTTCAAGGCGCACCTGTTCATGGGACTCACGCTGTTCGTGATCTTTCCCTTCACCCGGCTGGTGCACGTCTGGAGCGGCTTCGCCTCGCTGGGCTACCTGGGCCGAGCCTGGCAGCTGGTGCGTCCGCGCTGAGCCGCGTCCCGGAACACGAAGGAGTCGAACATGCCTGTCATCGTCAATGGCGTCGAACTGAACGATGCCGATCTGGAACGCGAATTGCCGCGCCACGCCGACGCCGGCAACCCGATGCGCAGCGCCATCACCGCGCTGGTGCTGCGCCGGGTGCTGCTGGACGAGGCCGGCCGGCAGGGGCTGGACGCCGAGGACGAGGACGTCGCCATCGGCGCGCTGCTGGCCAGCGAGGCGAGGGCGCCAGAGGCCGATGAGGCCGCCTGCCGCCGCTTCTACCAGACCCATCCCGAGCGCTTCATGGTGGGCGAGCTGATCGAGGCCGACCATATCCTGTTCCAGGTCACGCCCGGCGTGAACCTGGACATGCTGCGCGCCCACGCCAGGGTGGTGCTGGACGAGCTGATGGCCGATCCGTCGCGCTTCGCCGAGGTGGCGCGCGAGCAGTCCAACTGTCCGTCGGCCGCGGTCGGCGGCAGCCTGGGCCAGCTCGGGCGCGGCGACACGGTGCCGGAGTTCGAGCGCGCCGTGTTCGCCTTGCCCGCCGGCGGGCTGCTGCCGCAGCTGCTGGAAACCCGCCACGGCCTGCACATCGTGCGCGTCACGCGCCGCATCGAGGGGCGCATGCTGGCCTATGAGCAGGTGGCGCAGCAGATCGCCCACGCCTTGTCCTCGGTGAGCCGGGACACGGCCTGGCGTCAGTACATCAAGCTGCTGGTGGGGCGCGCCAGCGTCGAGGGCATCGACCTGGACGACGGCGAGCCCGAGCGCGTGTTCGGCGGCGGGAGCGCGCCATGAAGCCCCCGTCTGTTCTTGAGTCTGTTTCTGAATCCGCTGCTGCATCCGTCAAGGCCTCTGCCGTCGCGCCCGGCGCCCCGTCCTGGCCCGCGTCGGCGCGCGCGGGCGCCGGTCTGATCGACGGCCATGGCCGCCGCATCGACTATCTGCGCGTCTCCGTCACCGACCGCTGCGATCTGCGCTGCACCTACTGCCTGCCCAAGGACTACAAGGGCGCCGAGATTCCGGCCAACTGGCTCAGCCACGAGGAAATGGCGCGGCTGGTGCGTTTGTTCGTCGACAACGGCGTGCGCAAGGTGCGCCTGACTGGCGGCGAGCCGCTGACGCGCGGCGGCGTCGCCGGGCTGGCGGCGGCCATCGCGGCCATGCCGGGCCTGAGCGACCTGTCGCTGTCCACCAACGGCACGCGGCTGGCGCGCCATGCGCGCTCACTGCGTGAGGCTGGGGTTCAGCGCCTGAATGTCAGCCTGGACACGCTGGACGCCGCCGGCTTCCAGGCCATCACCGGGCGCGACTGCCTGGCCGATGTGCTGGACGGGCTGCGCGCCGCGCGCGAGGCCGGTTTCGCGCCGGTCAAGCTCAACAGCGTGGTGCATGCCGCCACGCCTGAAGATGACGTAGAGCGGCTGCTGGCCTATGCCCGCGAGCAGGGCTTCGTGCTGCGCCTGATCGAACCCATGCCCATGGGCGACTGCGGCCGCGCCCATGAGCATGTCGACCTGAACGCGCTGGGCGCGCGGCTGGCGGCCCGTCATGGCCTGGTGCCGGCGCTGGCGTCTGGCGGCGCCGGCCCGGCGCGCTACTGGACCGCCGACGGCCGGACCCACGTGCTGGGCGTGATCACGCCCATGTCGCGTCACTTCTGCGCCGCCTGCAACCGCGTGCGGCTGGGCGCGGACGGCACGCTCTACCTGTGCCTGGGCCAGGAAGACCAGGTGCCGCTGGGCCGCATGCTGCGCGCCGGCGCCAGCGACGCCGAGCTGCGCGGCGCGCTGTTGGCCGGCATCGCCGCCAAGCCGGAGCGGCACGACTTCAACGCCCGGCCCGAGCGCGTGCTGCGCTTCATGGCGCAGACGGGAGGCTGAGATGCGCGATATCGAACGCTTCATCGACGGTTTCCAGCGTTTCCAGCACCAGTACTACGAGGCCGCGCCCTCGCTCTACCGCAACCTGCGCGACGGCCAGCACCCCAGCACCTTGCTGATCGGCTGCTGCGATTCGCGGGTGGACCCGGCCATGTTGCTGGGTTGCGATCCCGGCGACATCTTCACCGTGCGCAACGTCGCCAACCTGGTGCCGCCGGCCGACCGCGACCAGGGCCATCACGGCGTGCTGGCCGCGATCCAGTTCGCGGTGGACCAGCTCAAGGTGGGCCGCATCATCGTGCTGGGCCACGCGCATTGCGGCGGCATCCGTGCGCTTATGGAGCGGCCCGCCGGCGCGGCCGGCGAGCCGGACTACCTGAACCGCTGGATGGATATCGCCGAGCCGGCCCGCCAGCGCGTGCTGAACCAGATGCCGGACGCGCCGGACGCCGAGCGCCGGCGCGCCTGCGAACAGGCGTCCATCCTGATCTCGCTGCGCAACCTGGAGTCGCTGCCCAGCGTGCGGCGGGCGCTGGAGGCCGGCACGCTGACCCTGCATGGCTGGTATTTCGACCTGGTGGCGGGCGCTTTGCTGGCATACTCGCAGCGCGCGGACGGCTTCCTGCCCATCGTCTGCCCCTTGTTCACGGAGCTTGCATGACCCCAGTTTTCGGCATCGCCGGCCGTTCCGGCAGCGGCAAGACCACCCTGATCGAAGCCATGCTGCCGCTGCTGCGCGCGCGCGGGCTGGCGGTCAGCGTGATCAAGCACAGCCACCACGATTTCGAGATGGAGCCACCCGGCAAGGACAGCGCGCGCTTTCGTCAGGCCGGCGCGCACGAGGTGATGGTGGCCTCGCCGTACCGCTACGCCATCGTCCATGAGTTGCGCGGCGGACCCGAACCCACGCTGGCGCAGCAGCTCGAACGGCTGGCGCCGGCCGACCTGGTGCTGGTGGAGGGCTTCAAGCAGGCCGCCATCCCGCGCATCGAGGTCTACCGGCCGGCGCTGGGCAAGCCGGCGCTGCACGCGGAGGACGCCGGCTTCCTGGCCGTGGTCACGGACGCGGCGCTGGAAATGACGCCAGATGCGACGCTGCCATGCCTGCCGCTGAACGAGCCGGACGCGGTGGCGGCGTTCATTTGCCGCACACTGGGGCTGGCGCCGAGAAAAGCCTAGGTTTTTCCCGCCGGGGTGGGAGCAGGCCCGACCTGTAACCGGCCGCCGAAGGACTACACTGGCGCCATGCCGGCCCGGCCAGCAAGACATTCATGACCCCTATCGATTCCAGAACCGACCCCGGCGGCCTGCCGTCACCCCGGCATCGCCTGTCCACGCGCATCATCGCCACGTCGCTGGCCGCGCTGGTGGTGGTGCTGTCCATGATCAGCTGGACGCTGTGGCTGTCCTGGCAGCTGGAGGGCGCGGGCGCGGCCATCAACGATACCGGCAGCCTGCGCATGCGCGCCAACCGCGTGGCGGTGGAGCTGATGCGGCCGCAGGAAGGGCGCAAGGCGCGCACCGACGAGCAGATCCTGCTCATGGACGAGACCATCGCGCGGCTGGCCAAGGGCAATCCGGCCAGGCCGCTGTTCATTCCCAATGACGAAGGCATCCGCAGGCAGTGGAGCGAGGTGGCCGGCTACTGGCGCGAGATCATGAAGCCCTCGGCCTTGCGCGCCCTCGGCCGGCCCGACGCCGCCTACTACCTGGAGACGCTGCCCGAGTTCGTGGCCAAGGCCGACACGCTGGTGCGCATGATCGAGCAGGACAACGCCGGCAAGACCACGATGCTGCGGTTGTCGCAGGGCGTGCTGGCGGCGATCGCCAGCGCCGGCACGCTGGCCATGATCTATCTGCTGTACCTGTGGATCATCTCGCCCGTGCTGCGCCTGCGCGACGGTTTGCAGCGCATGGCGGCGCGCGAGTTCAGCACCCGGCTGCCGGTGGAAAGCCGCGACGAATTCGGCGTGCTGGCGCGCGGCTTCAACCGCATGGCCGACGAGCTGCAAGGGCTGTACACCGGGCTGGAGCAGCGGGTGGAGCAGAAGACGGCCCAGCTGGCGGCGCAGAACCGCGACATCGGCGCGCTCTACGACATGGCAGCCTTCCTCAACCAGCCCAACGAGATCGAGGCGCTGTGCGACGGCTTCCTGCGGCGCGTCATGCTGCAATTCGACGCCGAGGGCGGCAGCATCCGGGCGCTCGACCCGAACAACGAAAAGCTCAACCTGATGGTGTCGGTCGGACTGTCGGACGCGCTGGTCGAGTCCGAGCACTGCATGCGCGTGGATGACTGTTATTGCGGCGTCGCCACCCGCCAGGCCGGGGTGATCGTGATCCAGGACTTCCGCCACGCGCCGCCCGGCCTGGACCTGAACTGCCAGCGCGAGGGCTTCGCCAGCGTGGCCGTGTTCCGCATCGTCGCGCGCGACGAGGTGCTGGGCTCGTATTCGCTGCATTTCCGCAGCCAGCGCAAGCTCGCGCCTGCCGAATCGCAGCTGCTCGAAACCTTGGGCCAGCACCTGGGCGTGGCGCTGGACAACCGCCGCCTGAGCGCCCAGGCGCGGCAGCTGGCGGTGGTGCAGGAGCGCGGGCTGGTGGCGCAGGGGCTGCACGACAGCCTGGCGCAGGGCCTGAATTTCCTGAACCTGCAATTGCAGATGCTGGACGGCGCGGTCAAGCGCGGCGACGCCGCCGAGGTCGAGGAAATCCTGCCGCTGCTGCGCACCGGCGTGGACGAAAGTTACCAGGACGTGCGCGAGCTGCTGACCAATTTCCGCAGCAAGCTGTCGCAGGGCGATCTATACGTGGCGATCGAGGACACCGTGGACCGCTTCCGTCGCCAGACCGGCATGGATACCGAGCTGGCAGTGGGCGAGCGCCAGGGCGCGCCGCTGGCGCCGGACCAGCAGTTGCAGGTGCTGTTCATCCTGCAGGAGGCGTTGTCGAACGTGCGCAAGCACTCCGAGGCCGCGCGCGTGCGCGTCGAGGGCCGCAAAGCGCGAAGCCGACCTCGAGCACAACTCCGAGGCCGCGCGCGTGCGCGTCGAGGTCGAGGACGGGCGCGATTTCGTGCTCGACATCAGCGACGACGGGCAGGGCTACGACGCCGAGGAAGTGGCCGCTCGTGGCGAGGCGCATGTGGGCCTGCACATCATGCGCGAACGCGCGGCGCGGATGCGCGCCGTGATAAAACTCGAATCGCGGCCGGGTCAGGGCACGCGAGTCCTCTTGACCCTGCCCGGAGCCGAACGCCAGGCCGCCTAGAGGGAGGTGGCCCACCCCCGAAGCGCTGCGCGCTTCCCACCTGGGCGGCCCCCCTCCAGGGGGCGTCGCCACGGACCGGCAAAGCCGGCTCCGCGCGACCCGGCGGAGCTGAGCCACGGCCTGCGAGACGGGGGGTGGGCGGTGCTTTCCATAACTGAACGATGCAATAACATGTCCATCCGAATCCTTCTTGTCGACGACCACACGCTGTTTCGCTCGGGCCTGCGGCTGCTGTTGCAGCGCCAGCCCGATTTCGAGATCGTGGCCGAGGCCGGCGACGGCGTCGAGGGCCTGAAGCGGGCCAAGGAACTCAAGCCCGACGTGGTGCTGCTGGACCTGAACCTGCCGGGCCTGTCCGGCCTGGAAACGCTGCAGCTGCTGGTGCAGGACCTGCCTTCCTGTGCGGTCATCATCCTGACCGTCTCGGAAGAGGCCGACGAGCTGGGGCAGGCGCTGCGCGACGGCGCGCGCGGCTATCTGGTCAAGAACATCGACGCCGAGGCGCTCACCAGCGCGATCCGGCGCGCGGCGGGCGGCGAGCCGGTCATCGCGCAAAGCATGACCGCCAAGCTGGTCGAGCAGTTCCGTGGCCAGGCCCAGGCCGGCGCGCAGCCGGCGGGGCAGGGCGAGCGCCAAAGGCTGACCGCGCGCGAGACGCAGATCGTGCAGTATCTGGCGCGCGGCGCCAGCAACAAGGTCATCGCGCGCGAGCTGGACGTGAGCGAGAGCACGGTCAAGATCCATGTGCAGAACGTGCTGAAGAAGCTCAACCTCACCAGCCGCGTGCAGGTCGCCGTGTACGCGGTGGAACACGGGCTGCACGTCGAGGAATGAGCGCGCGGCGCGCGCGCCCGCCGGCGGACTGATGCGCCGCAAACGCCGGCCCGCCGCCGTTTGATCTGCGACAAGGCCGCGCCCGGCACCGGCCCCTAGACTGGCCGGCATGCAAACGCGAACCTCACCCATGGAACTGGTGGCTCCGGCCGGCAGCCTGGCCGCGCTCAAATCCGCTATCGAAGCGGGCGCGGACACGGTCTACCTGGGCCTCAAGAACGCCACCAATGCCCGCAACTTCGCCGGGCTGAATTTCACCGAAAACGACATCCGCGCCGGCGTCGAGCTGGCCCATGCGCGCGGGCGGCAGGTCCTTTTCGCCATCAACACTTTCGTGCAGGCCGGGCGCGGCGAGGAATGGCGCGCGGCGGTGGACGCGGCCCATTCGCTGGGCGCGGACGCCGTCATCATGGCCGACGCGGGCCTGCTGGGCTATGCCAGCGACCGCTATCCCGACCTGCGGCTGCACCTGTCGGTGCAGGGCTCGGCCACGCACGCCGACGCCATCGAGCTGATGAAGGAGCAGTTCGGCATCAAGCGCGTGGTGCTGCCGCGCGTGCTGACGCTGGCCGAGATCGCCCGCATCTGCGGACAGGTCAGCGTCGAGGTCGAGGTGTTCGGCTTCGGCAGCCTGTGCGTGATGGCCGAGGGCCGCTGCCTGCTGTCGTCCTACGCCACCGGCGATTCCCCCAACAACAAGGGCGTCTGTTCGCCCGCGCACGCGGTGCGCTGGGTGGAGGACAAGGGCCGCATGGACGCGCGCCTGAACGGCATCCTGATCGACCGCTACGAGCCGGGCGAGCCAGCCGCCTATCCGACGCTGTGCAAGGGTCGCTTCAAGGTCGATGGCGCCGACGACCACGCGCTGGAGGAACCCACCAGCCTGAACGCCATCGGCCTCTTGCCCCGGCTGGCCGAGATGGGCGTGTCCGCCGTCAAGATCGAAGGGCGGCAGCGCAGCCCGGCCTATGTGACGCAGGTGGTGTCCACGCTGCGCGCCGCGCTGGACAGCGCGCACGCCGACGCCGCGCGCTTCTCTCCGCGCCCCGAATGGAACGCCATGCTGGCGCGCCATGCCGAGGGCTCCCAAGTCACCCAAGGCGCATTCGAACGTCCATGGAAATGAACGCAACCCCGGCATTTAGCATCTCCGTCGGCCCCTTGCTGTATTACTGGCCGCGCCAGCAGACGCTGGACTTCTACGCCGACCTGGCCGACGGCCCGGCCGACATCATCTACGTGGGCGAGACGGTGTGCAGCCGCCGCCATGAACTGCGCGCCGAGGACTGGCTGGACCTGGCGCGCGACCTGCGCGCCACCGGCAAGACCGTGGTGCTGTCGGGCCGCACCCTGATCGAGACCGGCTCCGAGGCCGGCGCGCTGCGCAAGCTGTGCGAACAGCAGGACTTCCTGATCGAGGCCGGCGAGGTGGGCGCGCTGCGCCACCTGGGCGGCCGTCCCTTCGTGGCCGGGCCGCACATGAACGCCTATCACGGCGGCACGCTGGACTGGCTGGCTAGCCGTGGCGCGGTGCGCTTCGTCGCGCCGCTGGAGATGGACAGCGCCACGCTGGCGCGCCTGCTGGCGGAAAAACCCGCCGCGCTGGAGTGCGAGGTCATGGTGTGGGGCCGCATGGCGCTGGCGTTCTCGGCGCGCTGCTTCACCGCCCGCCATTTCCGGCTGAAGAAGGACGACTGCGGCTTCCGCTGCATCGAGCATCCCGACGGCCTGGACCTGCGCACGCGCGAGTCGCGGGACTTCCTGGCCATCAACGGCATCCAGGTGCAGTCGGCGGCCTGCCTGGACCTGCTGGACCAGGCGATGGAGCTGGCCGTGATGGGCGCGCGCGTGTTGCGCGTCAGTCCGCAATCGACCGGCACGCAGGCCGCCATCGCGGCGCTGGACGCCACGCGCCATGGCGCGCCGGCGGCCGAGGTCGCGCCGCCCGCCGGCATGGATCGCTGCAACGGCTATTACTACGGCCACGCGGGCATCGACCTGTTGCGGGAGCCGGCATGAACCTGAGCCTGCCCGCGCCGCCCGCGCTGCTGGCCCGGCTGGGCCGCAAGCTGCCGGCGCCGCTCGTGTCGCTGCATTTCACCGCCGGGCTGGAGCTGGCGCGTCGCTTCAAATGGCTGGCGCCGCCGGCCGAGCTGGATGGCCGGCGCTTCGCCATCACCGTCGAGGACCTGGGCCTGCGCAGCTGCTTCGCCGTGCGCGGCGGCGCGTTCCGCCCCGTGTGGGACGGCGCGCCGGCCGAGCTTGAACTGGGCGCCAGGCTGGCCGACTTCCTGGCGCTGATGCGCGCGGACATGGACGCCGACACCTTGTTCTTCCAGCGCCGGCTGCGGATATCCGGCGACACCGAGCTGGGCCTGATCGTGAAGAACTGGCTGGACGCCTCGCCGCGGCCGGCCTGGCTGGACAAGCTGGGCGCGCTGGGGAGGCCGCAAGCCTGAGGCCGGGATGGGCGGCTGGCATGACCGCTGGCGGCGCGGGGGCTTGACGCGTCCGCGCCGCCAGTCGTGTTATATCCTCGGGCCGACACCGCAACGGAGCACAACATGAGGATATTGATCGTGGGCGCCAGCAAGGGCCTGGGCCGCGCCCTGGCCGAAGGGCTGGGGCAGGACGCGGAAATGATCATCGGCGTATCGCGCAAGGCGCCCACGGACCTGACGGTGGCGCCGTCCTGCGCGCTGCGCTGGATCGAGGCGGACCTGTCCGACCCCGAGGCCGCCGCCGCGCGCATCGCCGAGCAGGCGCCGGCCGAACTGGACGCCATTCTCTGCAACGTCGGCGTGTGGGAAGACAAGGCTTTCACCGACGATTACGACTTCCTGGCCGATTCGCCGCAACAGATCGCGCGGCTGCTGGACATCAACATCACCGGCACGATCCTGCTGTTGCAACGGCTGATCCCGCGCCTGCTGGGTCGCGCCAAGCCGCAGCTGGTGCTGACCGGTTCGACCTCCGGATTGCCGCGCAGCGGCCGGCCCGAAGTGGCGTTCGGCGCTTCCAAGGCGGCGCTGTCGGGCATCGCCGACGCGCTGCGCGAGCGTTTCCGGGCGCAGCGGCTGGCGGTCACCTGCCTGCAGCTGGGCTACCTGAACACCGAGGACGGGCTGGCGGTGGCGCGCGATGACGCCAGCCGGCGCGGCGAGGGCACGCTGGCGCCGGTGCACGATGTGGTGGCGATGGTGCGGGCGCTGCTCAGCCTGTCCGATGCTGCTTTCGTGCGGGAATTGGTGCTGCCGGCGATCCTCGACGAACGCTTCTGAGGCCGGCCGTTCAGAGCCGCCCCGTCTCCATCGCCCGCGCCACCCGCGACAGCGCCAGGCTGGCCGCGAAGTACAGCGCGGCCACCGCCAGGTAGACCTCGACGTGATAGGGCCGCCAGGCCGTGCCGGCCACCACGGTCTTGGCCGCGCCCAGCACGTCGAACACGCCGATGATGCTGACCAGCGAGGTATCCTTGACCGCGCCCACGAATACGCCCAGCGCCGCCGGCGCGGCGATGCGCCGGGCCTGCGGCCAGATCACGGCCTGGTAGGCCAGGGCGGAGCCCATGCCCAGCGCGCGGGCCGCCGCCATCTGGCCCGGCGGGATGGCTTGCAGCGCGCCGCGCAGCACCTCGGCCAGCAGGCAGGCGGTGTGCAGCGTCAGCGCGGCCAGCGCCATGCTGAACTTGGACACGCCGCCGCCCAGCAGCATGGGCAGCACGAAGGACGCGAACAGCAGTTGCGTCACCAGCGGCACGCCGCGCACGGCCTCGATCAGCGTGGCGGCGGCGAACGAGCCGGCGGGACTGGACGAGCGGCGCAGCAGCGCCAGACCGGCCGCCAGCGGCACGGCGGCCAACAGCGCCGCGATCGCCAGGATCAGCGTGACCAGCAGGCCGCCCCAGCGCAGCGGGCCGATGGCCTCGCCGCCCCAGGGCCAGCCGGACAGCGCGCCGGCGGCAAGCGCCAGTGCGGCGATGGCGACGCCGGCGCGTATCCGTCCGGACAGCCGGCCCGCGCCCAGCGCGACGGCGACCGCCAGCAGCAGCGCGGCGCAGGCAACCAGGGCGGGGCCGCGATGCGCCGGCTGCATCGCGCCGAACAGCAACAGGGGCAGGTTCTCGCCCACGGCGGCCCAGCAGGCGCCGGCGGCTTGCGCGCAGGCCGCCGCGTCGCCGCGCCAGACGGCGTTGAGCAAGGCCCAGTCGGCGAGCGAACCGGCGGCGAGCAGCGCCGCCAGCAGCACGGCAGTCCTGGCCAGTCGCCGCGTCCAGCGTCCGCCGCCTTGCCCCGCGAGGGCGGCAAGCAATGCCGGCCGTTCGCCCAGGCGCGCGCCGTGCAGATCGCCCGGACCATGCCGGGCGCAGCGGGCGTTCCACGCGGACAGCGCGCCGCCCAGCGCCAGGGCCAGGCCCAGATAGGCCGCCAGCGCCAGCGAGATGCCTTCCAGCGCCAGGCCGGTCTGCGTGATGGCGGTGTTGATGACGGCCATCAGGTCCTGGTAGCCGATGGCGATGGCCAGCGTGCTGTTCTTGATCAGCGCCAGGCACTGGTTGGCGTAAGGCGGCAGCGCCACGCGCGCGGCATTGGGCGCGACCACGAGGCGCAGGATGTCCGGGCGCGACAGCGCCAGCGCCTGTCCGGCCTCGACCAGCCCCGCCGGCACCGCGCGCACCGAGGCGCGCACGATGTCGGCGATATAGGCGGCATGGAACACCGACAGGCCGATGACCAGCGTGGCGAATTCGATGCTGGGTTGCCAGCCGCCTTGCAGGCCCAGTCCGCGCCGGACCGGCAGTTCGACGATGGGCGCGGGCAGGAGGGTCCAGGCGAGCAGCAGGGCGGCCAGCGCCAGCCAGGGCGCGACGCGAATGAGCAGAACATGTCCGCGATGCGCGGGTCCGTCCGTCGCGAGCCGCCGGCGTCGAATCGCCCAGCCCGCGATCAACATGGCGACAATCAGGCTCGCCGCTTGCGGCAGCCAGCCGTGCAGCGCCGGCAGCGCCAGTCCGCGATTGGACAGCAGCACCGACGGCAGCGGCTCCCAGGCCTGGCGCGCGTCGGGCAGGCGCAGCAGCAGGCCGTACCAGACGAAGAGCTGCAACAGCACCGGGGTGTTGCGCAGCGGCGCGATGATGACGGCCGCCAGCCGCGACGCCACCGGCTCGGGCGACAGGCGCGCCAGGCCCAGCGCCACGCCCAGTAGCGTGGCCAGGGGCAGGGCGGCCAGCGCCACCGTCAGCGTGTTGACCAGGCCGGCCGCCAGCGACATCCAGTAGGGATCCTCGGGCAGCACGTCGAGCAGGCTTTCCGAGATGCGAAAGCCCGAGGCCTGGAACAGGAAGCCGAAGCCGCCGTGCACGCCGCGCGCGGCCTGTACGGATTCGATCTGCAGGGCCAGCAGCGCGGCCAGCCCGCCCAGGCCCAGGATCCAGGCCAGCGCGGCGGGCCAGCGGCGCGGCGCGGCCGGCAGGGCGAGCGCGCTCATGGCGCGCCACGTCCGATTCGCGCCGCCGGCGCGCGCCGGACGGCGCCAGCGCGCGTCATTGGAACGGCGGCGAGTACAGCAGGCCGCCCTGGTTCCATTGCGCGTTCAGGCCGCGCTCAAGCTTCAGCGGCGTGGCCGCGCCCAGGTTGCGGTTCCAGACCTCGCCGTAGTTGCCCACGGCCTTGATGGCGTTGCGCGCCCACTGCTCGTCCAGGCCGAAGCTCTTGCCGATGCCGGGCTCCGCGCCCAGCAGGCGGCGCACCTGCGCGTCGGCGCCCTGCGCCTGGCTGTCTGCGTTGGCGGCGGTGACGCCCAGTTCCTCGGCGGCCACCAGCGCATTGACGGTCCAGCGCACGATGGCGCTCCAGTTGGGATCGTCCTGGCGCACGAAGGGGCCGAGCGGCGACTTGTTGATGCGCTCGGGCAGGATCACGAAGTCGTCCGGATTGGCGGCGCGCGCGGCGCGGCTGGCGGCCAGCGTGGAGGCGTCCGACAGGTAGACGTCGCAGCGGCCCGCGTAGAAGGCCTGTTCCAGCTCCACCAGGTTCTCGATCACCACCGGCCGGTACGACAGCTTGCGCTTCTTGAAGTAGTCGACCAGGTTCTGTTCGTTGACGGTGCCCGGCTGCACGCAGACCTGCGCGCCGTCCAGTTCGGCGGCGCTCTTGACGCCCAGCTTCTTCGGCACCATGAAGCCCTGGCCGTCGTAGAACACGATGCCGGCCGAGACGATGCCCAGGCCGGCGTCGCGGCCCGAGGTGATGGTGGTGTTGCGGTTCAGCACGTCGATCTCGCCGCTTTGCAGCGCGGGAAAGCGTTGCTGCGAACTGAGCGGCACGAAGCGGGTCTTGGACGCGTCGCCCAGCACGGCGGCGGCCAGCGCGCGGCACAGGTCGGCGTCCAGGCCGGTCCAGCGGCCCTGCGCGTCGGCGATGGACAGGCCGGCCGAGCCCTGGCTCACGCCGCAGACCAGCTCGCCGCGCTTCTTGATGGCGTCCACCGTGGGGCCGGCCTGCGCCGCGCCCGCCATGGCCAGCGCCGCCGCCGCGACCGTCGTGGCCTTGATGAGGAAATGGATGCCGATGCGTCGTGCCTTCATACCTGTCCTGTATTCGTCGTATGCAAGAAAGGCATGCATTCTAGGTGTGGCCGCGTGGGAATCGAGCGACTGTCTCGTCATATGGATATGAGCACTAAGCCTTATCGTTATCGTGTTCACGTCCCTACAATTCCCTGCATCCGAGGCCCGTTGCACGTGGCGGGCCCGCCGGCGCTGGCGCCGGTTTTTATCGTTGTGGAGCAGATGGCGCATGCGTTGGCAGGATGAGTTCAGGCAGTTCTTTCCCATCACCCGGGACCGCGTCTACGCCAACATCGCCTACACCAGTCCGCTGTCGCCCAGGGTGGCCTCGGCGGTGGCCGATTTCTTCGACGGCATCGCCCATGCGCGCAGCGACAAGCCGGGCTGGCTGGCCGATGCCGACGCGCTGCGCGCGCGCCTGGCCCGGCTGATCGGCGGCGACGCGCGCCGGCTGGCCTTCACCAAGAACACGACGGAGGGGCTGAACACCGTGGCCCAGGGCCTGCCCTGGCGCGAAGGCGACAACCTGGTGGTGGACGACCAGGAGCATCCTTCGAACGCGCTGCCGTGGCTGAGCCTGCGACGGCGCGGCGTGGACGTGCGCGTGGCCTCGTCGGGCGGGCATCGCTACACCGTGGACGACATCTGGGCGCGCGTGGATGCGCGCACGCGGCTGGTCGCGCTGTCCTGGGTGCAGTACGCCACGGGCCTGCGCAGCGACATCGCGGAGCTGGGCCGGCGCTGCGCGGCGCGCGACATCTGGCTGGTGGTGGACGGCATACAGGGCGCCGGCCTGCTGCGCGCGCGGGTCGACGACTGGGGCGTGGACGCGTTCGCCTGCGGCGCGCACAAGGGCCTGCTCGGCCCGCTGGGCGTGGGCTTCCTGCATCTGTCGCCGGCGCTGCTGGACGCGCTGGATCCGCCGCACCTGGGTCCGTCCGGCGGCCTGTGGCTGGACAAGTCCGGACCCGAGTGGCGCGTCGCCGCGCCCGACCGCCAGGACGCGCGGCGGCTGGAGACCGGCAATCTGAATTACCCCGGCATCGCCGGCTGGGCCGGGGCGCTGGACCTGATCGAGCAGGCCGACCCGGCGCGCATCGAGCCCTGGGCGCTGGAATTGTCGCGCGCGCTGGCCGACGGCCTGCGCGGCCTGGGCCTGGACGTGGTGTCGCCGGCCGACGCGTCCATGCGCAGCACCACCACGGCGCTGCGCCTGCCCGATCCGGCGGCCGCGCTGGCCCATCTGGCCGAGGCCGGGGTGGTGGCCAGCATTGTGGAGTATGGTTACGTGCGCCTGTCATTGGGCGCCTATAACAACCACGAGGATGTGGACCGCATCCTGCGCGCCGCGCGCGGATGGGTCTAGTGTGCTGTCCCGTAGATACGCCCGCACGAAATCCACCCCTAGCCGCCATGGCGTCGTTGCAAATCCTCGTGATACCTACGGGTATCACTGCGGTTTGCGCCTAGCCCTGACGCCTATGGATGAATTTCGTCATGCGGACGTACCTGCGGGACAGCACACTAGGAAAACCTTTCGCATCAACGCAATCGTTCCGAGGAGAAGCAGATGAGCGACAGCAAGAAACCCAATTGGCGTCTGGAAACCGTGGCCGTGCATGGCGGCTACCGGCCCGACCCCACCACCCGCGCGGTGGCGGTGCCGATCTACCAGACCGTGGCCTATGCGTTCGACGACACGCAGCACGGCGCCGACCTGTTCGACCTGAAGGTCGCGGGCAATATCTACACCCGCATCATGAACCCGACCACCGACGTGCTGGAACAGCGCGTCGCGGCGCTGGAAGGCGGCATCGCCGCGCTGGCGCTGGCCTCGGGCCAGGCCGCCGTGACCTACGCGATCCTGACCATCGCCGAGGCGGGCGACAACATCGTCTCGTCCAGCACGCTGTATGGCGGCACCTACAACCTGTTCGCCCACACGCTGCCGCAGTACGGCATCACCACGCGCTTCGCCGATCCGCGCGATATCGGCTCGTTCGAGAAGCAGATCAACGAGCGCACCAAGGCGATCTTCGCCGAGTCCGTCGGCAACCCGCTGGGCAACATCACCGACATCGCCGCGCTGGCCGAGCTGGCGCACCGCCACGGCCTGCCGCTGATCGTCGACAACACCGTGCCCTCGCCGTACCTGCTGCGTCCGATCGAGCACGGCGCGGACATCGTGGTGCAGTCGCTGACCAAGTACCTGGGCGGCCATGGCACCAGCCTGGGCGGCGCCATCATCGACTCGGGCAAGTTCCCCTGGGCCGAGCACAAGGCCCGCTTCAAGCGCCTGAACGAACCCGACATCAGCTATCACGGGGTGGTCTATACCGAGGCCTTCGGCCCGGCCGCCTATATCGGCCGCGCCCGCGTGGTGCCGCTGCGCAACACCGGCGCGGCGATCTCGCCGTTCAATTCCTTCCAGATCCTGCAGGGCATCGAGACGCTGGCGCTGCGGGTGGATCGCATCGTCGAGAACGCGGTCAAGGTCGCCGGCTTCCTGCGCGAGCATCCCAAGGTCGAGTGGGTCAACTATGCCGGCCTGCCGGATCACCCCGACCATGCGTTGGTGCGGAAGTACCTGGGCGGCAAGGCGCCGGGCCTGTTCACCTTCGGCGTGAAGGGCGGCCGCGAGGCCGGCGCGCGCTTCCAGGACGCGCTGCAGCTGTTCACCCGCCTGGTCAACATCGGCGACGCTAAGTCGCTGGCCACGCACCCGGCGTCCACCACGCACCGCCAGCTCAATCCCGAAGAGCTGCAAAAGGCCGGCGTGCGCGAGGAAACCGTGCGCCTGTCGATCGGCATCGAACACATCGACGACCTGATCGCCGATCTGGACCAGGCCCTGGCGCAGGTGTGACGATGGCGATGATGCAACGCAGAACCCTGCTGAAGCTGGTGGCGGGCTTGCCCGCCGTGGG
>NZ_JCBANH010000095.1:0-25492 GCF_059760925.1 Achromobacter sp. 1011791174 | reverse complement strand
GGACTTCCCCTTCGTCATCCTCGTTGCCGCCTGCGGCGGCTGCCTTCGGATTCCCTCGGGCGCATCGAGGTTGCTCGCAGCCGCGCCGCCCCGCCCGAGGGGCTGCGAGTTTCGATGGATGTGGCGTTGCTGGAGCCGTGGTCGGTGGCGAGGCTTACGTCGCCCGCAGAAACCGGCCGCGCGGGCGGCCGGTTTCTGCATACGTGGTGGCTTGCGTCGTGGGGGTGTTGGTTGTGGAGGGGCGTGCCTTGCCTTGCCTGGCGGTGAGTGTTGGCGTGTGCTGCGTGGCCTGCTGTTCGCCGTTCATGCGTATAGCAGTTCGCACGCTGCTTTCGCAGTCACGCCTACCAATCCATATCCAGTGGCGGCACATCCTCATGCGACGGGAAGCGCGGCAGCACTTCCTCCGCCAATTCCTGGATGGCTTCGGCGGCGGGGCGGCGCGAGAACTGAATGCCCAGGGCGACGTGGTTGACGCCGGCAGTCTGCCATTGTGAGAGCAGATCGATGAGCGCGTGGCGGCCGATCTGCAGGATGAAACCGCCGTGCAGCAGGGTGGGCGGGTGCGTGGGGTCGTCGACCAGGTCTATCCATTCGTTGGTGGCGTGAGGGCGGAAGCCGCCGTCGGGGATGCGGTCGCGCCAGGCCTGGATTTTCTGGCCCAGGGCCTTGGGGCCCGCGGGGACGACGGACGAGCCGGGGTACGTGAGCCAGCCGTCGGCGTGTTCGGCGATCCAGTCCGGGGATTGGCCGCTGGCGCCGGTGACGAGCAGGGGGATGGGGCCGGCGGCGGGCTTGGGCAGGAGTTCGGCGTCGGTGATGTGGCCGAGCGGCGAGGTCAGGGCGCGACGGCCGGGTTGGAGCAGGCGGCGGAAGTCGGCCACCGCCTGGGCGAAGCGCTCGGCGCGCTGGTCGTGTTGCAGGCCGTAGGCGGGGAACTCGATGGGACGGTCGCCGGAGGCGATGCCCATGACGAGGCGGCCGCCGGAGAGTTGGTCGATGGTGGCGGCGGATTTGGCGAGGTCGATGGGGTGGCGCAGCGAGAAGATGGCGCTGCCAGTGGCCAGGGAGATGCGCTGCGTCCTGGCGGCGAGGTAGGCCAGGTAGGTAAAGGGGTCGAAGAGCTGGCCGGCGTCGCCGAAGCGCGGGTCGTACAGCGGGATGTCGCGAACCCAGGCGGCGGCGAAGCCGCGGGCGTCGATGTCGCTGACGAGGCGGGACTGGCCAGCCAGCACGCGCATGTCTCCTTCATAAAAGCGCAGCGGCAGGAAGATGCCCAGCGTCAGCGCGTCGGGCGCGAACATGCGGCGGTAGCCGGGATGGCGGGCATGCGCGGCCCAGGAGGCGCCGGACGGCATGTCGATAGAGTTGGTAGTAGTCGCGTTCATATTCATGATGATGATGATCCGTGCATCCGCCAGCCGGATGCCGCGGAGCCGGCTTTGCCGGTCCGCAGGCATGCCCCCTGGGGGGGAGCGCGTCAGCGCTTCGGGGGGAGGCTCATCCTCGGTCCGCAGGCATGCCCCCTTGAGGGGGAAGCGCGCAAGCGCTTCGGGGGTGGGCCTACTCATGCCCCGATGGCAGGCTCCGGGAGCACGATGCCGCGCTGCACGGCGGGTCTGAGGGCGATGCGTTCGTGCCAGTCGCTCAGATGCGGGTAGGCGTCGAAGTCGAAGCCGATGAGGCGGGCGATGTGGGTCCAGCCGAAGTGGGCGATGTCGGCGATGCTGTATTCGTCGCCGGCGAAATGGGGCTGGCCGCTGGCCAGGTGCTGGTCCAGCGTTGCGTAGGCTTCGTGCGTGAGGCGGCGGTAGCGTTCGATGGCGATGGGGTCTTTGTGGGCGGCGAAGATTTCGAAGTGGACGCGTTGGCCGATCAGCGGGCCGACGCTGGCGGCGTGGAAGATGAGCCATTGCGTGGCTTGCCAGCGGGCGCGCGGTTCGGCGGGCAGCAGGCGGCCGGTTTTCTCGGCTAGGTAGAGCAGGATGGCGGCGGATTCGAACAGGGTGATGCCGGTCTCGTCGTCGGTGAGGACGGGGATGCGGCCATGCGGGTTCAGGCGCAGGAAGTCGGGCTGGCGGTGTTCGCCCTGGTTGATGTGGACGTGCTTGAGGGTGTAGGGCAGGCCGAGTTCTTCCAGGGCGATGGTGGCCTTGAAGCCGTTGGGTGAGCTGTCGGTGTAGAGCGTTAGCATGAAGGTTTCCTAAATTGCCGTCGGCGATGCCACGACTTGTCTTGAGCTTGTCAGGAGCTATCATCGTCAGTGACAGCGGCATTGGGAAACGATGATTTCTGCGCGCTGGATTTAGGAAAACTATATTCATGAGCTCTTCGATTCCGCTGGCGGCGTTGCGCGCCTTCGTCGAGGTGGGCCGGCGCGGCAGCATCAAGGCGGCGGCCGAGGCCCTGCATGTGACGCCGGGCGCGGTCAGCCAGCAGATTCGCTTGCTGGAGGACCGGCTGGGCGTGGCGCTGTTCACGCGCGAGCGCCAGGGCTTGCGGCTCACGGCTGACGGCGCGGCGGCGCATCCGCTGCTGCGGCAGGCGTTCTCGCAGATCGAGGCGGCGGTGGACATGCTGGCGCGGGCGCCGTCGCGGCAGACCGTGACGGTGAGTACGATGGCGTCCTTCGCGGCGTCGTGGCTGGTGCCCCGGCTGGCGCGTTTTCGCGCGCGACATCCACGTATCGAGTTGCGGGTCGAGGCCTCGTCGTCGGTGGTGGACCTGCGCCGCGACCGCGTGGACGTGGCGCTGCGGCACGGGCTCGGGCGTTATCCCGGCCTGCATGCGGTGTGGCTGATGGCGCCGGTGCTGGTGCCGGTGGCGAGTCCGGCATTGCTGGGACGGCGCAAGGGCTTGAAGACGCCGGGCGAGTGTCTGGACCTTCCCCTGCTGCATGATGCCGACCGCGCGGACTGGCCGCTGTGGCTGGCGGCGCATGACGTGGCGGTCGATGCGCGCGCGCGGCGGGGTTCGTCCTTCGATGATGACTTCCTGCTGATCCGCGCGGCCGAGGCGGGGCAGGGCTTGGCGCTGGTGCCGCAGGAGCATGCGCGCGCCGAGATCGAGGCGGGCAGGCTGGTGCAGGTGCTGCACAAGCCCTGGCCGGCGCGCTTCGCGTATTACGCGGTGACGCTGCCCGATGCGTTGGAACGGCCGGAGGTGCGGGCCTTCGTGGAGTGGGTGGCCGAAGAGGCGGCGCTGGACGATGCGGCGCGGGAAGGCGCGGACAAGGCGGCAGGCGTGGCGCACGCCGCCGCGCCGGTGCGCGGCAAGCGGACTGCGACGGCCAGCGGCGCCGCGAAGCGCAGGAGCTGATTCACATGAGCGGGAGCCAGGCATGATCGAAACGCGCTTGCTGCGGCAATTCATCGCGGTGGCGGAAGAGCTGCATTTCAACCGCGCGGCCCAGCGCCTGCACATGGCGCAGCCGCCGTTGAGCCAGGCGATCCAGCGGCTGGAGGCGCAGGTGGGCGCGCCCTTGCTGGCGCGCACCAACCGCAGCGTGACGCTGACGCCGGCGGGCGCGGCATTCCTGGAGACGGCGCGACGCATGCTGGCGGCGCTGGACGAAGGGGTGGCGCAGGCGCGGCGCGTGGCGCAGGGCATGGAAGGCCACCTGACGGCGACCTTCGTCAATATTTCTCCCTATGAATCGCTGCTGCGCGGGTTGCGGCGTTTCCGCGCGGCGCATCCCGCCGTGTCGTTCACGCTGCGCGAGGCGACCACGCGCGAGCAGGTCGAGGCGCTGGAACTGGGACGCGCCGACATCGGCCTCATGCGCCATCCCGGCGTCAGCGCGCCGAGTCTGCATTTCGAGACCTTGCTGAGCGAGCCGGTGCTGATCGCCTTGCCAGCCTCGCACCGTCTGGCCGAATGCGATGTGGTGGAACTGGCCGCGCTCAGGGAAGATGCGTTCGTGGCGTCGGCGCGCACGCTCGGCCCGGGCTTTCATGACCAGCTGGTGTCGCTGTGCCTGGCGGCGGGCTTCGCGCCGCGCGTGGCGCAGGAAGCGCGGCGGCTGGAGACGGTGGTGGCGCTGGTGGCCAGCGGTTTCGGCGCGGCCCTGCTGCCAGCCTCGCTGGCGCGCGAGCCGCGCGGTGATGTGGTGTTCCGACCGATCTCGGTGGACGCGCCGGGCGCGCTGCGGCGGCTGGATCTGCTGCTGGCCTGGCGGGCTGGTGACGCCTCGCCGATACGGGATTCGTTGATCGCCGCGCTGCGCGAGGCGACGCGGCCCGTGGGCCAAGCCGACGCCGCATAGCGGTCACGGCGATATCCGGCGCGTCTCGTCGGCGCATGAATTGAATATTTTACGGATGGCCGCGAGCGCCGCACCATGACGCTTTCCACGGGATATCAGGAAGACCGTCATGCAATACCGCCGCCTGGGCCAGTCGGCCCTCAAACTGTCCGCGCTCTCCTATGGCAGCTGGATCACGTTCGGCACCACGCTGGACGACCGCGCCGCGCGCGACTGCCTGGCTTGCGCCTATGACCACGGCATCAATTTCTTCGACAGCGCCGAGGTCTATCTCGGCGGCGAGGCCGAGCGCATGCTGGGCCGCGCCATCAAGGCGCTGGGCTGGCCGCGCGACGGCTATTGCGTGTCGAGCAAGGCGCTGTACGGCGCCGCCGACAATCATGCGCCAGGAGGCGGGCCGCGCCCGACGCAGCAGGGCCTGAGCCGCAAGCACCTGGTCGAGGCCTGCGAGCAGGCGCTGCGGCGCTTCGGGCTGGATTATCTGGACCTATACCTGTGCCATCGACCGGACCCGGACATGTCGATCCCGGAAATCGCCTGGACCATGCACACGCTGGTGCAACAGGGCAAGATCCTGTACTGGGGCACTTCGGAATGGCCGGCGGCCGACATCGAGACGCTGTGCGCCTTTGCCGAGCGCCACGACCTGGTGCCGCCGCAGCTGGAGCAGCCGCAGTACAGCCTGTTCCATCGCGAGCGCGTCGAGCACGAGTACCGTCCGCTGGTCGAGCGGCGCGGGCTGGGGCTGACGACCTGGTCGCCGCTGGCCTCGGGCGTGCTGGCCGGTCGGTATGACGAGGGCGTGCCGGCGGATTCGCGGCTGGCGGCGGAGGGCTTCGGCTGGCTCAAGGATTTCGTCTACGCCGACCGCCAGGAGGCGATGCAGGCCGCCGCGCGCCGCTTGCGCGACGTGGCCGATGAGTTGGGGGCCACGCGCGCGCAGCTGGCGATTGCGTGGGCGTTGCGCAATCCGGACGTGAGCACGGTGCTGCTGGGCGCGTCCGGCGTGGCGCAGCTGCGCGAGAACCTGGGCGCGCTGGATCTGCTGCCCAGGCTGGACGCGGCGGCGGTGGCGCGGATCGAAGCGGCGGTGGACGGCGCGGCGCCGCGAGACTGACGCCGGCGCTGGCGTTTCCTACAATCTCCGTCCTGGAAGCAGGCCCGCCGCGCCTGCCATGCACTTGGAACGGACATGCTCGCGACCTCCGCGCTGGATTTGATAGGAAACACGCCCCTGATCTCGTTGGACCGGATCCACGCCGGCCCGGGCCGGCTGGTCGCCAAGGCCGAGTTCCTGCAGCCCGGCGGCAGCGTGAAGGACCGCGCCGCCAAGGCCATCCTGCTGGCGGCGCGCGCGGATGGCCGGCTCAAGCCGGGCATGCCGGTGGTCGAGATGACCAGTGGCAACATGGGCGCGGGACTGGCCGTGGCCTGCGCGGCGCTGGGGCATCCCTTGCTGGTCACGATGTCTGCCGGCAACAGCCCGGCGCGCGCCCGCATGCTGGAAGGGCTGGGCGCCGAGGTGATCCTGGTGCCGCAGGTCGATGGCGCGCCCGGCCAGGTCACGGGCGCGGACGTGCAGGCGGCGGCGGACATGGCCGCCGCGCTGGCGCGCGAGCGCGGCGGATTCTATGTGGACCAGTTCAACGCGGTCGAGTGCATCGCGGCGCACGAGGCCGGCACGGGCCGCGAGATCCTGGAACAGCTGGGCCGACCCGCCGACGGCTGGGTCGCGGCGGTGGGCACGGGCTGCACCTTCATGGGCGTGGCGCGAGCCATGAAGGCCGCCAGCGCGGCAACCGTGTGCGCCGCCGTCGAGCCGCTGGGCTGCGAAGTGCTGGCCGGCCAGCCGGTCTCGAAGGCGCGGCACCTGATCCAGGGCACCAGCTACGGCGCGGCGCCGCCGCATTGGGACGCGTCGCTGATGGACCTGAGCCTGGCCGTGACGGACGAGGAAGCCGAGGCGTGGCGTCGGACGCTGGCGGTGCGGGAGGGACTGTACGTGGGCTATTCCGCCGCCGCCAATGTGTGCGCCGCCGTGAAGCTGCTGCAATCGGGCCGGCTGCGCGCGGATGCGGTGGTGGCCACGGTGTTGTGCGATACGGGCCTGAAGTACTGAGCGCCGGGCCAGCCGCGCCCGCGTTCGTGTATGCGTGCGCGGCTACATCCGCGCCGCGATGAAATCCAGGAAGCAGGCGATGCGCCGCGACAGCTGCGTGTTGCGGTAGTAGACGGCATTCAGCGGCTGCAGGTAGTCGGTGTAGGCGTGTTCCATCACCTTCACCAGCCGGCCGTCGGCCAGCTCGTCGCGCACCATGAAGTCGGACAGGCAGGCGATGCCCACGCCGCGCAGCGCCAGCTGGTACTGGGTCTCGCCGCTGGAGGTGGCCAGCGTGGGGGTGATGGCGAAGCTGGAGCCGCCCGCGTGGCGCAGCGGCCAGACGTTCAGGCTTTCCGGCTGCGTGAAGCCTAGCAACTCGTGTTGCAGCAGTTCGTCCACGTCCTTCGGCTCGCCCCGGCGCGCGATGTAGTCGGGACTGGCCAGCAGCCAGCGCGGCGCGGGGCGCAGCGGGCGGGCGTGCAAGGTGGAGTCGGTCAGCGGACCGGCGCGCAGCGCCACGTCGCTGCGGTGTTCCATCAGGTCGACGATACGGTCGTTGCTGGTCAGCTCCAGCGTGATTTGGGGATAGGCGCGGCGGAACTCGGCCACATGCGGCACCACGCAGTGCAGCATCACCGGCGCCGAGGCGTCCACGCGCAGCCGGCCGGCGGGCTGCTGGTGCACCATGCGCATGCATTCCTCGGCCTCTTCCAGCGATGCGACGATGCCGCGCGCCTTCTGCAGGAACAGCGCGCCTTCCTCGGTCAGCTCCATGCGCCGCGTGGTGCGGGTCAGCAGGGTCACGCCCAGGTCTTCCTCCAGCCGCGACAGGCCGCGGCTGACGCCGGACGCGGTCTGGCCCAGCATCTCGGCGGCCGCGCTCATGGTGCCCGCGTCCACCACGGCCAGGAACAGGCGCAGGGCGTCGGAATTCAGGGACATTCGTGACTCCAAGGCATAAGTATTGTGAGTTTATCGGTGTTTTTCTCAATGATCCATGCGCGCAGAATGTGCGGCCATTGAGATACCCGCTGGAGCAAGACCGAATGATCCCCACCAAACCCCTGGGCCGCGACGGCGCCGAGATTCCCGCGCTGGGCCTGGGCGTGTTCCGCATGCCTGCCGAGGACACCGCCCGCATGACCCGGACCGCGCTGGAGCTGGGCTACCGCCATATCGACACCGCGCAGATCTATGGCAACGAGGCCGACGTGGGCCGTGGCATGGCCGAGGCCGGAGTGCCGCGCGACCGGATTTTCCTGACCACCAAGGTCTGGGTGGACCACTACCGGACGCCCGACCTGCTGCGCTCGGTCGAGGAAAGCCTTGCGCGGCTGCGCACCGATTACGTGGACCTGCTGCTATTGCACTGGCCCGGCGACAAGGCGCCGCTGGCCGAGCAGATCGATGCGCTGAACCAGACCGTATCTTGCGGCTGGGCGCGCCACATCGGTGTCAGCAATTTCAACATCAAGCTGATGCGCGAGGCCGCCGCCCTGAGCGCCGCGCCGCTGGTCACGAACCAGATCGAGTTCCATCCCTACCTGGACCAGGACGCGGTGCGCGCCGAGGCGGCCGCGCTGGGCATGACGGTGACGGCCTATTTCGGCATGGCGGACGGCAAGGTGCTGACCGATCCCGTGATCGGCGAGATCGCCGCGCGCCTGGGCAAGACGCCGGCGCAGATCGCGTTGCGCTGGCTGGTGCAGCAGGACAACGTGGTGACGCTGACCAAGACCTTGCAGCGCGACCGCGCCGAGGCCAATGCGCGCGTGTTCGACTTCGCGCTGTCCGCCGACGACATGGCGCGCATCGCCGCGCTGGCGCGTCCGGACGGCAGGCTGGTGTCGCCGGACGGGCTGGCGCCTGCTTGGGATTGATCGCGTGTTATCGGGCGGCCGCGTTCAGCCGTGTAGCGCCCGCCCGAAGGCCGCCAGCACCGATTCGTGCAGCGTTTCCGACAGCGTCGGATGCGCGAACACGGTGTGCATCAGGTCTTCCTCGGTGGCTTCCAGCGCGGTTGCCACGCCGTAGCCGGTGATCAGCTCCGAGGCTTCCGGGTGGATGATGTGCGCGCCCAGCAGCTCGCCGGAGCGGGCATCGAACACGGTCTTGACCAGGCCCTGGTCCTCGCCCATGGCGATGGCCTTGCCGTTGCCGGCGAAGGTGAACTTGCCCACGCGGATCTCGCCGCCATGCCTGGCGGCATGCTCGCGCGCGCGCGCCTCGGTCATGCCGATGCTGGCCACTTGCGGGTGCGAGTAGGTGCAGGCGGGAATGCGCAGCGGGTCGATGGCGTGCGCCGGCTTGCCGGCGATGGCTTCCACGCACAGCACACCTTCATGGCTGGCCTTGTGCGCCAGCCAGGGCGCGCCGGCCACGTCGCCGATGGCGTAGACGCCCGGCTCGCCGGTGCGGCACAGGCCGTCGGTGACGATGTGGCTCTTTTCCACCTTGACGCGCGTGCCTTCCAGGCCCAGGTTCTCGACGTTGCCGACGATGCCGGCCGCGACGATGACGCGCTCGACTTCCAGTTCGCTGCGCTTGCCCTGCTGTTCCAGCGTGACCTTCACGCCGGTGGCGGTGGGGCTGGAGGCCGTGACGGCGCACTGCGTCAGCACGCGGATGCCTTGTTTCTCGAAGGCCTTGCGCGCCAGCTGCGAGATCTCGGCGTCTTCCTGCGGCAGGATCTCGGCGGTCATGTCGATCAGCGTGACGTCGGCGCCGACCGCGCGATAGAAGCTGGCGAACTCCGCGCCGATGGCGCCGGCGCCCACCACCAGCAGCGACTTGGGCACGGCGTCGGGCACCAGCGCCTGGCGATAGGCCCAGATGCGCTCGCCCAGCGGCAGCGCCGGCAGCTCGCGGGCGCGCGCGCCGGTGGCCAGGATGATGTGGCGCGCCGACAGGGTGCCGCCGTTGTCCAGCGCCAGCCTGCCGGCGCCGGCGAGCCGGGCGCTGGCCTGGATCACCGTCACGCCGTTCTTCTTCATCAGGTGCGCCACGCCCTGGCCCAGGCGGCCGGCCACCTTGCGCGAGCGCGTCACCATGGCGGGCAGGTCCGGGCGCGCGGCGTCGGCGCCGGTCACGCCATAGTGCGCGGCCTCGCGGCAGGCGCGCAGCACCGTCGCGCTGTGCAGCAGCGCCTTGGTGGGAATGCAGCCCCAGTTCAGGCAGAT
The DNA here is from genome assembly GCF_059760925.1 of Achromobacter sp. 1011791174. Lineage (NCBI taxonomy): Bacteria > Pseudomonadati > Pseudomonadota > Betaproteobacteria > Burkholderiales > Alcaligenaceae > Achromobacter > Achromobacter sp. 1011791174. Next base: position 15,948 of record NZ_JCBANH010000095.1, on the reverse strand, counting down.
GCCGCCCAGCTCGGCGCGCTCGACCAGCGCGGCCGACAGGCCCAGCTGCGCGGCGCGGATGGCGGCCACGTAGCCGCCGGGGCCGCCGCCCACCACCACCACATCGAAACTCGTCTTGGTCATGGCGGGGCTCACAGCAGGATGCGGACGGGGTTTTCGATGCGGGCGCGGAACGCGGCCAGCCACTGCGCGCCGACGGCGCCGTCGACCACGCGGTGATCGGCCGACAGCGTCACCGTCATGACGGTGGCGGCTTCCAGCTCGCCGTTCGGGCCGACCACGGGGCGGCGCTCGGCCGCGCCCACGGCCAGGATGGCGGCCTGCGGCGGATTGATGATGGCGGCGAACTGCTTGATGCCGTACATGCCCAGGTTGCTCACCGTGAGCGAGCCGCCGGTGAATTCCTCGGGCTTCAGGCGATTGACCTTGGCGCGGCCGGCCAGCTCGACAATCTCGGCGGCGATGGCGGACAGCGACTTGTCGTCGGCGTCGCGCACGATGGGCGTGACCAGCCCGCCCTCGGTGGCCACGGCCACCGAGATGTCGGCGCCGGCGTGGTATTCGATGGCGTCGTCCTGCCAGCTGGCGTTCACTTCCGGCACGTCGCGCAGCGCCTGGGCGGCGGCGCGCACGATGAAGTCATTGACCGACAGCTTGATGGCGCCGGCCTGGTTGGCCTGCGCGCGCAGCGCCAGCAGCGCGTCCATGCGGCAGTCCACCGTCAGGTAGAAGTGCGGCACGGTCTGCTTGCTTTCGCTCAGGCGGCGGGCGATGGCGCGGCGCATGCCGCTGTGCGGCACGCGGCGGCCGGCGGTGCGCGGTGCGACGGTCTGCGGTTGGCCGGCGGCGGGCGCGGCGTTGCGCGCCGCTTCCACGTCGCGGCGCAGGATGCGGCCGTGCGGACCGCTGCCCGCGACGCGCGCCAGGTCCACGCCCCATTGCGCGGCCAGGCGGCGCGCCAGCGGGCTGGACAGGCGGCGGCCGCCGGCCTGGGCCTGCGCGGCCTGCGTGGGCGCGGCGGCCGTGGCGGGCGCGCAGGTCGCGGTGGCGGCGCAGCTCGACGAGGCGGGGGTTGCGGCAGCCGGTGCCGGGGCGGCCGGCGCGGCGGCCGGGGGCACGCCCTGTTCGGCCAGCGCGCGCTCGATGGCGGAGGCGTCCTCGCCGTCGGCCAGCAGCACGCCCAGCACGGTGTTCACCGGCACCGACGAGGCGCCGGCGGCGACGACGATGCGGCCGAGCACGCCGGCGTGTTCGGCATTGATCTCGACGATGGCCTTCTCGGTCTCGATTTCGGCCAGCGCGTCGCCGACGGCGACCGCGTCGCCTTCCTGCTTGAGCCACTGGTGCAGATTGCCGCCCGATGTGTCGGCGGCCACGGAGGGAAGCTTGATGAGGTATGCCACGTTGATGTCCTATTCAGCGGCGGCGGCCGTGTCGGGCTGGAGGTCGGGTCGATAGGCGGCGGGGTCGTCGTACTCCACCAGCTCCAGCACATTGCCTTCGGGATCGCGGAAGAACGCCAGCCAGGTGCCGGGGCGCACTTCCATCGGCGCGGGCGCGCTGTCGAACGTCACGCCCCGCGCTTGCAGCTGGCGCACCACGCCGGGCAGGTCACGCACGATGAAGGTGAGGTAGGTGGCGCCCTGGCGGTCCAGGATGGCGCCGGCGGCCGGGCGCGGCTGGGGCGCCACGGCCGGCTGCAGCAGCTTGACGCGCTCGCCGTAGCTGGTCTGCAGCCGAGCCACGTCGTAGCCGGCCGAGGTCAGGCCGGTGGCGGCCGCCTTGTCGGCCGGCACGCTCACGCGGTTGACCAGCGCCAGGCCCAGCACGCCGGTGTAGAAGGCCAGCATCCCGTCCAGGTCGGCGCAGCAGATGCCGACTTCCATCGGCACCGTCATGCGCAGGCGGGCCTGTTCGGGCGCGTTCATGCCTGCTCTCCCAGGTCGGCCAGCACGTCGGCCAGGCCGGCCATGACTTCCTCGGTGTCGGCGAAGGCGGCGCGTTCCAGCACCTTGGAGATGCTGGGCGAGGCCTCGCCTCCGGTGACGCGCTTGACGGGCTGGTCCAGCCAGTCGAACCAGCGGCGCTGGATCTCGTCGGCCAGCATGGCGCCGTAGGACGTGCCGCGCGCGCCCTGTTCGACGATCAGCACGTTGTTGGTCTTCTTGATGCTCTCGCCGATGGTGTCCCAGTCCAGACTGGCGCGGTCCAGCGTGCGCAGGTCGATGATTTCGGCGTCCACGCCGGCGGCCTCGGCGGCCTTGAGCGCGCGGCTGACCATGGACAGGTAGGTCAGGATGGTGACCTTGCCGCCCTGGCGGCGCACCTGCGCCTTGCCGAAGGGGATGGCGTAGTCCAGGTCGCCCGCCGGCACTTCGCCCGACGAGCCGTACAGGTCCACGTGCTCGATCACCAGCACCGGATCCTTGGAGGCCAGCGCGGTGTTCATCAGGCCGACGTAGTCGTAGGGCGTGGACGGGGCCACGATGCGCCAGCCGGGCGCGGTGGCGAAGATCCCGGCCGGGTCCATCGAGTGTTGCGAGCCGTAGCCCGTGCCCATCGCGACCTTGGTGCGCAGCACGAAGGGCACGTCGATGTCGCCGCCGAACATGTGGCGGGCCTTGCCGATCTGGTTGAAGACCTGGTCGGCCGCGACCCACATGAAGTCGGGGTACATGAACTCGACGATCGGACGGTAGCGGCCGTCCATGGCCAGGCCGCCGCCCAGGCCGGCGAAGGCGTTCTCGGAGATCGGGGTGCCCAGCACGCGGTCCGGATACTTGTCCTTCAGGCCGCGCGTGGCGCCGTTGGTGCCGCCCTTCAGGCGGTGCACGTCCTCGCCCAGCACCACCACGCCGGGATCGGTTTCCATGCGGCGGTCCAGCACGTCGGCCACGGCGTCGACGAACTTGCGCTCGACCCGCTCGCCGGCGTGTTCCGACGCTTCCTGGTAGCGCAGGCCGGCCAGTTCCGAGCCGTCGCTGCGCAGGCCCACGTCGCGGAAGTCCGGGCTGGGCCACAGGTCGGCGCGCACGCGGCGCTTGCCGCCGTCGGCGGCCTCGGTCAGGCGGCCGGCCACGTCCTTCATCACGTCCTTGCAGCGCTGGCGCAGGGCGTCGACTTCGGCCTGGGTGATCAGCTTGCGGCCGATCATCTCGGCGGCGACCTTGTCCAGCGGGTCGCGGCGGCGCCATTGCGCTTCCTCGTCCTTGCTGCGGTAGCCGAAGGCGCTGCCGGGGAAGGGGCCGTTCTGGTGGAAGTAGCGGTACACGTCCACTTCGACGATGGTCGGACCCTTGCCGGCGCGCATGTGCGCCACGGCTTCCGACATGGCCAGGTACACGGCCAGCGGATCCATGCCGTCCACCTGCCACGACGGGATGTTGAAGGCCAGGCCGCGCGCCGACAGGCGCGGTTCGGCGGTGGATTCCTCGACCGTGGTGGACACCGCGTAGCGGTTGTTCTCGATGAAGAAGCACAGCGGCGTCTTCCAGGCCGCGGTCAGGTTCATGGTTTCCAGCACCGAGCCGATGTTGACCGCGCCGTCGCCGAAGTAGGTCACGGCCACGCGGTCGGTGCCGGCGTGCTTGTGCGCCCAGCCCGCGCCGGCGGCCAGCGGCACGCCGCCGCCGACGATGGCGTTGGTGCCCAGCGCGCCGGCTTCGAGCCAGCGCAGGTGCATGGAGCCGCCACGGCCTCGGCAATAGCCTTGCGCCAGGCCCATGATCTCGGCCAGCGTGCGTTGCAGCACTTCGTCGACGGCGGCGTTGATCGGGTTGCGCGGGTCCAGCCCTTGCGGCGCGACGTGTTGCAGCGCCTTGGCCAGGAACTGGTGGTGGCCGCGGTGCGAGCCGTTGATCTGGTCGCCGGCGCCCAGCGCCAGCACCGAGCCGACCGCGCCGCCTTCCTGGCCCACGGACGAGTGCGCCGGGCCGTGCACCAGGCCTTCGGCGGCCAGTTCCAGCACCGCTTCCTCGAAGGCGCGGATCCAGTGCAGCTGCGTCAGCATGTTGGACAGCAGCGCCGGATCGGCCTGTTGCCAGTCCTTGGCGTCGACCGTCAGTTGGCGCCAGGGCGCTTGCGGCGCAAGCGGGTGATGGGTGGCCATGAGTGAATCTCCAGAAATGTCGGGCTTGATGCGTGTTAGAGGTAGCTGTAGCGGCTCCAGCCGCCGTCTGCCACCAGGGTGTGTCCGGTGATGTAGGCGGCCTGGCGCGAGGCCAGGAACACCGCCAGGTCGGCCATTTCGGCCGGCTGCGCCAGGCGCCGCAGCGGCGTGCGCTGCTTCAGCCGTTCGGGATCGAGGCGGCCGCGCGCGGCCAGGTCGCGCACCAGGTCGGTCTCGACGTAGCCGGGCGCCAGCGCGTTCACGCGCACGCCCAGCGGGCCCCATTCCACGGCCAGCGTCTCGGTCAGCAGCACCACCGCGCCCTTGGTGGCGCAGTAGGCGGCGCGGTCGGGCGCGGCCACCACGCCGTACATGGAGGCCAGGTTGATGATGCAGCCGGCGCCGGCCGGCACCATGCGGCGGCCGGCGGCCTGGGCGCACAGGAACACGCCGGTCAGGTTGATGTCCACGGCGCGGCGCCATTCCTCGGCGCTGACTTCCAGCGTGGGTTTGTTGGCCGAGATGCCGGCGTTGTTGACCAGCACGTCGATGCGGCCCCAGGCCTGTTCGACCTGGGCGAAGGCGCGTTCGACCGCGTCGGCGTCGGTGACCGAGGCCTGGCAGGCCAGGGCCTCGCCGCCCTCGGCCTGCAGGCCGGCCACGGCGACGGCCAGCGCGGCCTCATCCATGTCCAGCAGGGCCACGCGCGCGCCCTGGCGCGCGAAGGCCTGGGCGGCGGCGTAGCCGATGCCCTTGGCGCCGCCGGTGATGACGACGGTCTGGCCGCGCAGGTCGGCGTACACGGTGTCGGGAGTCTGTTGCAAGATGATTGCCTATGAAGGTTGTGGGCGGCGGCTCAGACCGCCAGCCATTCCTGGACCACGTCCTGGCGCTGCTGCAGCTCGGCGGGCGGTCCTTCGAAAACGATGCGGCCGTGGCCCATCACGCTGACGCGGGTGGAGACCTTCAGCGCGATGGTCAGCTTCTGCTCGACCAGCACCACCGACACGCCGCGCTGGTGGATGTCGCGGATCACGTCGGCGATCACTTCCACGATCTTGGGCGCCAGGCCCTCGGTCGGCTCGTCGATCAGCATGACCTTGGGATTGCCCAGCAGCGAGCGACACATGGTCAGCATCTGCTGCTCGCCGCCCGACAGGTTGCCGGCGCGGGTGCCGCGCCGTTCCTTCAGGCGCGGGAAGTAGTCGAACATCTGCTCGACGGTCCAGAACGGCGCGTCGGCGCGGCGCGGCTGCTCGCCCATGCGCAGGTTCTCGTCCACCGTCAGGTTGGCGAAGACCTCGCGTTCTTCGGGCACGAAACCCAGACCGGCGCGGGCGATCTCGAAGGGGCGCTTGTTGGTGATGTCGCGCCCTTCGATGCGGATCTGCCCGCCGGTCACGTCCACCAGGCCCATGATGCTCTTCATGGTGGTGGAGCGGCCGGCGCCGTTGCGGCCCAGCAGGCTGATGACTTCGCCTCGGCCGATGGCCAGGTCGATGCCATGCAGGATGTGGCTCTTGCCGTAGTGGGCGTGCACGCCCCGAAGGCTGAGCAGTTCCCCGGTTTGCGCGCTCATCGCGTCGTCCTTCGCGCTGCGCGCGTTGTTGTTCCCCTTGGAGGCGGCGGGATGGGTGGCGTGCTGGCTCATACGGCTTCCTCCCCGAGATAGGCCTCGCGCACGCGGGCGTCGCCACGGATCTCGGCGGGCGTGCCGGTGGCCAGGATCTCGCCGTACACCAGCACGCTGATGCGGTCGGCCAGCGAGAACACCACCTGCATGTCGTGCTCGACGATCAGCAGCGTGCAGTCGCGCGTCACGTCCTTGATCAGCTCGACGGTGTAATCCACTTCATGCTGCGACATGCCGGCCATGGGCTCGTCCAGCAGGATCACGCGCGGCCGCGAGGCCAGCGTCATGCCGATTTCCAGCGAGCGCTGTTCCGAATAGTTCAGGTCGCCGGCCGCCACGTGCTGGCGCGGCGCCAGCCGCACCTTTTCCAGCAGGCGGTCCACGTCTTCGTTGACGGCGCGGTTGCGCGCGATGGGACGCCAGAAGGTGTAGACCAGGCCGTGCATGCGCAGCACCGCCAGCCGCAGGTTCTCGCGCACCGACAGGCGCGGGAACACATTGGTGATCTGGAACGAGCGCGCCAGGCCCAGGCGGTTGATGCGCTCGGGCGCCAGGCCGCCGATGGCGCGCGATTGCAGGCTGATGTCGCCGGACGTCGGCGCGAACGAGCCCGACATCAGGTGAAACAGCGTGGACTTTCCGGCGCCGTTGGGGCCGATGACCGCGTGGCGTTCGCCGGCGCGCACCGCAAGGTTCACGCCGCGGATGATCTGCGCGTCGCCGAAGGACTTGCGCACGTCGGTGAGGGTGAGGATGTCGTGGTTCATTGCGCCGTCTCCAGGGCGGGGGCGGCCGGGTCGCCGTTGCGCCACAGCGCCAGCGCCCAGCGGCAGGCCACGAGGCCCGCGGCCAGCAGCGCCAGCGGAATCAGCCAGGTCGACAGCGCCAGCGGCGCCCAGGCGCGGCCGAACAGGGAAATGGCCGGCCAGCCGGCGTCGGGGTTCAGGGCCAGCAGCGAGCGGTAGTCGCGGGCGAACATGCGTTGCAGCAGTTCCACCGTGAAGACCGTGCCCGCCGTCAGCAGCAGGCCGCCGGCGGCCGACACGGCGGCGCGCGGCAGCCAGTCGGCCAGGCCGCGCTCGCGCAGCGAGCGGGCGGCGCGCTGCACCAGGCCGACCAGGCCATCCGGCACGAACAGCATCACCAGCACGAACAGAATGCCCTGGTACAGCAGCCACGAGCGGGTGATGTCGGCCAGCGTCTGCGACAGGAAGGTCAGGATGGACGCGCCCAGCACCGGACCCAGGAAGGCGTTGACGCCGCCGATGTAGGCGAACAGCACTGCGTCGGTGGACAGCTTGACGTCGAACAGCACGTAGTTGCCGGCCTCGATGTTCAGCGCCTGCAGGCCGCCGGCGATGCCGGCGAACATGGCGGACAGCGCGAACACCAGCGTCTTGAGCGTGTGCGGACGGTAGCCCAGGTAGCGCAGGCGGTGCGCGTTCTCGCGCAGGCCCAGCGTGAGCCGGCCCAGCGGCGTGCGGGTCAGGCCGTACAGCGCGGCCAGCGACACCAGCACCCAGGCCAGCACCAGGAAATAGACCTCGATGTCCGAGCCGAACGAGAAGCCCCAGGCCGGCATGCGCATGGCCGACAGGCCGGCCTCGCCGCCGAACACGCCCTTCAGGTGCGGCGCCAGCGCGTGCAGCAGCTCGGCCAGGGCCAGCGTGATCATCGAGAAATACACGCCCGACCGCATGGTGGCGAACCAGCCCGCGACCAGCCCGAACAGCAGGCCGGCCACGCCGCCGACCAGCGGCATCAGCGGCGTGGGCAGCAGCCCGGCGCCGCCCAGCGCGTTCATGGCATGGATGGTGGCGAAGGTGCCGACGCCGAAGTAGGCGGCGTGGCCGAAGGACAGCATGCCGCCCTGGCCGGCGAGCAGGTTGAAGGCGCAGGCGAACAGCGCGGCGATCAGCATCTGCACCGCGGCCACCAGCTGGCCCGCGGGCAGCAGCCAGGGCAGCGCGCACAGCGCGGCCACGCACAGGATCAGCAGCAGCGCGCCCGAGGCGCGGCGGGCATGGGTTGTGGATTGGCTCATGCCTGTTCTCCCTTCAGGCCCGAAGGCTTGACCAGCAGCACCACCAGCATCAGCAGGAAGGGCAGGGTCGCCGCCAGGCTGGATATCTTCACCGTCATCAATCCGCCCACGCTCTCGGCCCACTCGCCGGCGCCGAACAGGCCGAACAGCGTGGCCAGGCTGGCGTCGATGCCGACCGAGAATGAGCTGATCAGGCCGATCAGCAGCGAGGCGATCATGGCGCCGCCGAGCGAGCCCAGCCCGCCCACGACCACCACCACGAACACCAGCACGCCCAGTTCCAGAGCCATGTTGGGGTTGGTGGTGTAGAAGGCGCCGGCCACCGCGCCGGCCAGGCCGGCCATGGCCGCGCCCACGCCGAACACGCTCATGAACACCAGTGGCACGTTGTGGCCCAGCGCCTCGGCCATGCGCGGACGATAGATGGCCGAGCGCACCACGATGCCGACGCGGGTGCGCGACAGCAGCAGGTAGATCACGCCGAACATGACCAGCGACACGCCGCCCATCAGCAGGCGGTAGAAGGGGTAGTCGGCGTCGAACACGCGGAAGGCCGCGAAGTTCAGGAACTGCGGCACGCGGTAGTCGACCGGGAAGTCGCCGTAGAACAGCTTGACCAGCTCGGCCACGATGAAGGCCAGGCCGAAAGTGACCAGCAATTCCTGCGCGTGGCCGAACTTGTGCACGCGGCGCAGGAAGTAGCGCTCCACCGCCATGCCCAGCGCGCCCGAGATCACGGTGGCCAGCGCCAGCGCGGCCCAGAAGCCCGTGACCGGGGTCAAGGTATAGGCGGCATAGGCGCCTATCATGTAGAACGAGGCGTGCGCGAAGTTCAGCACGCCCATCATCCCGAAAATCAGTGTCAGGCCTGCCGACACCATGAACAGCAGCAGGCCGTAAATCACGCCGTTCAACAGCGAGACGGTAAAGTATTCCATGTCCGCTCCATAAATCCTGCGCGCGGGCGCGATGCGCCGCGCGATCCATCGCGCCCTGTTGTGGCCGGCCCCGCGCCGGCGGGCGTTTTTTCCTGCGGGTCCACGGACGGGCCGCGAGCGCGGCCCGCCCCCAGCCGCATCAGTTCGGGCGGACCATCTTGCACGTGGATTGCACCGGCGCCGACACGTCGGCGGCGCTCAGCACCTTGACCGGCTCGAAGCCCATGTCGGTGTCGTCGGCCTTGTACTTGGCGTTCTTGCCGACCTTGGAAACCACCATCGGCAGCTGCACCTGGTGGTCCTCGGCGCGCATCGTGTAGGTGCCCAGCGGCGAGGTGTAGGTGACCTTCTCCAGCGCCTTGGCCAGTTCCGGCACCGACAGCTTGCCGTCCTGCGGCTTGACCTGCTTGAGCGCCTCGCCCAGGAAGGTGACGCCGATCACGGTCTGCGGTTCGGTGTAGCTGGGGTAGTGGCCGGTCTTGGCCTTGTAGTCCTCGGCGAACTTGGCGCCTTCCTCGCCGGCGGCCTCGATGTTGTACGGGTGGGCGATGTAGTGGCCCAGCGCGACTTCGCCGGCGTTGGCCAGGTTGCCCACCTGGTCCAGGAACACGGTGGCGAAGCGCACCTTCAGGCCGGCGGCCTGGGTGGCCTTCATCAGCAGCAGCAGGTCGTTGGACCAGTTGCCGGTGACGACGGTGTCGGGATTGGCCGAGCGGATGCGCGCGACATAGGGCGCGAAGTCCTGGATCTTGTTGACCTCGTGCAGGGTCTTGCCAACCACTTCATAGCCGTACTGCTTGGCGAAGCGCTCGGTGGCGCCTTCCATGTCCTGGCCCCAGGAGTAGTTCTGGTTGATGGCGTAGACGCGCTTGCCCAGCGTGCCGTCGGCCGACATGACCGAGGTCAGCGCCTTGACGCGCAGGTCGGCGTTGGTGGCGAAGCGGAAATGGTAGAAGTGGCACTTCTGGCCGGTCAGTTCCAGCGCCTCGCCGCCCACGTTCAGGAACAGCACTTCCTTGCCCGGATTGCGCAGGTTGTGCTTGCGCACGTCTTCGGTCAGCTGGCCGGAGATCGCGGACGAGGAACCCTGCACCAGGATCTGCACGCCCTCGGCGGCGGCCGCGCGGAAGCGGTCGGACGCGCCCACCGGGCCGCCCTGGTTGTCGAACTCGACCAGTTCCAGCGGCTGGCCGTTCCAGCCGCCGGCGGCGTTGATGCGGTCCAGCTGGTACTTGACCGCGGCGCGGAAGATCAGGCCGGTCGAAGCCTGCGGGCCGGACAGCGTCTCGATCAGGCCGATCTTGACGGGCGCGGCCTGCGCCGAGGCGGCGATGCCGGCCAGGCACAGCAGGCCGGTGGTGAAAGCCAATTTCATGCGTGTCTCCTCCGTGGAACGGGAGTGTGGTGAATCCGTGGATCAAGCGAGCGCGCTGGCGGGGCGGACCCTAGCGCGGCTCCGGTATGCCCAGGTAGCGGGCAATCTCGGCGATCTGTCCTTCCAGCATGTGCAGGCCGGCGTGCGTGCGCAGGCCGCGCGCGGCGGCGGCGCGCAGCAGCGGCGTGTCGACGCGGCTCATCACGGCGTCGGCCACGACCGCGCCGGCGGGCAGCGCATCGAGGGGGAAGGGCAGGGGATCGGTGTCGGACAGGCCCAGCGAGGTGGCGTTGACGGCGATCTCGCAATCGGCGCCGGGCGCGGCGTCGGCCAGCTGGATGTCCAGCGCGGGATAGGCGGCCGACAGGCGCGCGGCGAATTCGCGGGCGCGTTCGGGGGAACGGTTGTACAGGTTCAGGCGGGCCGGGCCGGCGTCGGCCAGGGCACAGGCGATGGCCTTGCCCGCGCCGCCCAGGCCGGCCAGGTAGACGCGGCGGCCGGCGGGCTCATGGCCCTGGGCGCGCAGGCCGGCCACGAAGCCCAGCCCGTCGAAATTGCCGCCGGCCAGCTTGCCGTCGCGCAGGCGGATCGCGTTGACGGCGCCGATCAGGCGCGCGGCCGGCGTGATCTCGTCGCACAGGACGGCGGCCTGTTCCTTGTGGGGCACGGTGGCGACCAGCCCGCCCAGGTTATGCAAGCCGCGCAGGCCGGCGAACAGCGCCGGCAGGCCGTCGGGCGAGACGTGGAAAGGGACCATGACGCCGTCGGCGCCGCGCTCGCGCAGCAGGGCGTTGAGCCGCTGCGGCGTCTTGACGTGCGCGATCGGGTCCGCCGCGATCGCGTATACGGTTGTGCTGCCGGTGATTTCCACCTGATTGTCCCCTGCCTGTCCTGCGGCTTGGCGCCGTGTTTTCTGATCCGCTTGCCTGTTCGCGCCAAGTGATTTACGCTTTCAAGCAAGTTGTCAGGCAACTTTATTAAGTTGTCCGATAAATCATAGGGCAAGCGTTTTTGCCGTGTCAAGCAGACGGAGACAAGATGATTTCATTCGAACAGCAGGTGATCGCCATCACGGGCGCGGGCAATGGCATCGGGCTGGCCACGGCCAGGCTGATGGCCGCGCACGGCGCGCGCCTGGCTTTGACCGACATCGACGGCGCGCGCCTGGCGCAGGTGGCGGCCGAGCTGGATCCCAGCGGCGAGCGCGTGCGCGCCTACGCGCTGGACGTGTCGTCCTCGACCGACTGTGACCGGGCGCTGGCCCGGGCCGCGCAGGACTTCGGCGGGCTGGACCACTTGGTGCACTGCGCCGGCATCTATCCGGAAAGCCTGGTGCGCGACACCTCCGACCAGGGCTGGAAAAAGCTGATGGGCGTGAATCTGGACGGCACCTTCTACGTCTGCCGCGCCGCCGAGCGCCACCTGCGCGAGAACGGCTCCATCGTGCTGCTGACCTCGCTGGCGGCCCAGCGCGGCAGCTACGCGCACGCCGCCTATTCGGCGTCCAAGGGCGCGGTGCAGAGCTTCACCCGCAGCCTGGCGCTGGAGCTGGCGCCCAAGGTGCGCGTGAACGCGGTCGCGCCCGGCATCATCGCCACCTCCATGACCAACGACCTGATCGGCCAGAAGGGCGACCAGTTGCTGGCCAGCACGCCGCTGCGCCGCTTCGGCTCGGCCGAGGAGATCGCCGGCCCGATCGCCTTCCTGTGCTCGCCGTTGGCGGCCTTCGTGACCGGCGAGGTTATGCAGGTGAACGGCGGCATCTATATCGCGTAAAGTGCAGTGCGGCGGCGCCCGGCATCCCGGCAAACTCTATACTTTTCGCAGGCGTGCGCCGCAACAGAACGTCGAGACATTCCTATAAGCCCAAGGCGGCCGCCCCGCGAGCCGCCGAATCTTCACGTTTCCCTATGCAGCCCAGTCAAGATCAGGATTCCGCGCGTGCCGCGCCCCGCAGTTCGCTGTCCGCGTCAGTGGCCGATGCCCTGGCCGAACAGATCCGCCAGGGCGCGCTCGCGCCCGGCGACCGCTTGCCCACCGAGAAGCAGCTGACCGAGATCTACGCCGTCAGCCGCGCCGTGGTGCGCGAGGCCCTGGCCCGCCTGAAGTCCGAGGGCCTGGTCACCTCGCAGCAAGGCAGCGGCGTGTTCGTGGACCCCAACTTCCAGAAGAACGCCTTCCGCATCGCCGCGCCCGCGCCGGGCGACAGCCAGGAGCTGGAACACATCCTGGAACTGATGCTGTCCATCGAGGTGACGGCGGCGCGCTACGCCGCGCAGCGCCGTGGCGACCAGGACCTGAAGAAGATGAAGCAGGCGCTGGTCGGCATGGAATACGCGCTGGTCAACGACAAGCTGGGCGACGAAGAGGACTACCAGTTCCACCTCGCCATCGTGCAGGCCACGCACAACCCGCACCTGGTGGCGCTGAACGACTACCTGGAAGCCAACGTGCGCCGCGTGATCCGCAGCGCGCGCAACAACACCGCGCGCATGTACACCGAGCGCATGGCGGCGGTGCAGAGCGAGCATCAGGCGATCTTCGCGGCCATCGAGGCGGGGGATCCCGATGCCGCCGGACGAGCGGCGGAACAGCATCTGCGCAATGCGGCGGATCGGCTGCGGCTGTTTCAGGCGGAGCGTCCGGCGCCGGTTTGAGGTATTGCCTGGGCTGCGCTTGCCTGCAAGCTGATTTCACCAGGCGCGGCCAGGCTAGTGCTATGTGCCGAGTCCGCTTCGAGTGTTTTCGTGGCGGACTTTCCTTATCCCGAATCGGATTCCGGCCTAGGTGTTGAGCCCGCGTTCCTGACCGAGATCTGTGATGCGGTTGCGAATGATGCGGGCCAGGTGCGAAGAGTCACCTTGGTAGGCTTTGATCGAAGCCTGGATCATTTCTGCCTGTTCTATGCCCGTCCAGTTCAGGGCATATCCAGCGTCGCGCGCGAGTTGGCTGATGAACTCGCGGATCGACCGGCCATTGCCTTCCCTGAAAGGATGCAGGACGTTGAATTCGCCTAGATAGTGTCCTGCGCGCTGGCAGAACATATCGATGTCGAGGCCCCTCAAGTACTTTTCGCGTTGCAGCGGCCGAGTGATTTCGGGCGCGTAGCTCTCTATCTGCTGAAAACTCGCGAAGCGCGTATTGCCTTTCGATATGTCGACGGTCCTGATTTGGCCGGCCCAGTCGTAGATGTCGCCAAACAGACGTTTGTGGATTGTTTGCAGATGGGCCAGGTCGAACGCTCCTTGGACGGGAGTTCGCGCCATTTCATAGGATCGCAGGAACGTGAGGGAGGCCTCGACCCTCTGGAGGATGGCATCGTCGACAATGCCCAGACGATTCTTCAATACGCCTGATTTCTGATCGACGTAGGGATCATGCGCGTTTGCCGGGTACTTGACCATATCCTGGACAGCGCGGGCGGTAGAAAAATGCCGGTCTACCGGACCGGCATCTGCTGGAACTCACCGGCGGTGATTCGCGTTTGCAGGCGTTCCAGTACGGTGTCGAAAGTCAGTTCGCCTTTCACGACCAAGGCCAGTTCCGCAACCGTGCGCGCATCAGGCTCCAGACCTTCCAGGCGCTGGCTTGCCAGGGCGTTGTCGAATGCGCGCTGGCGCTCCCGCAGCGAAAATTCGTTCGAGTCCGGCATGGGCGGCCTCCGTAAATCCGATCGCTCGATTTTACCGCAGTAGCCCTACGCGAAGATCTGCTCCATCTCCCGCCGGAAGCGCAGGGCCGTGGACTGTTCGTCGTACTCCACATCGCGCCAGCGTATCGGCTGCGACTGACGCACGGCATGCTTGAGCTTGACCTGGTGCGACAGGCCCAGCGGCAGGTAGCCTTCCTCGACCGAATCGCGCGCCGGCATCAGCCGGCCATACACCGTGTAGCCGCCTTCGCCGTCCAGCGCCTGTCCGGCGGGCAGGTCGCGCTTGGCGGTGGCCACCACGTCGCCATGCCAGCCGGCCGGCGCGCCGGTGGGTTCGCGGCGCAGGCCGACGCTGGCCACGCTGACGCCCAGCTCCAGGCCCAACAGGTGATGGGGCTTGTACATGGCGGTGTAGTTGCCGCCGGGGTCGGTGACCAGTCCGTATTCCTTGAAGCAGCGGCGCACGTAGTCGCTGTCGGCCGCCAGCGTCACGTACACGCCCCAGCGCAGGTCGCGGAACACCGGCCGGCCGTCGCGCTCCAGCGAGGACACCACTTCCACCTGCCCGCGATGGTGCAGGATGCCGCCGTCCTCGCGCGGCCGCAGCACGCGCGCCAGGTCGTCCACGCCGCAGGGCGGGAAGTGCAGGCCGGACGGCGAGGGCTGCAGGCCGGTGGCGTTGGACACGGCGGCCATCTCGATGGCGCTCTTGGTGCCGTCCAGGAAGCTGTTGAACATCTGCGCGTTGAAATCGCCGGCGGCCACCATCTCGGCGGTGAAGCCGTAGTACGGCCAGACCGTGTCGGGCGTGGAAGTATGGAATTCCGGCAGGTACTTGGTGCCCTTGCCGGCGGCCATGACCTCGAAGCCGCAGGCGCGCGCCCAGTCGACCATTTCGCAGATCAGCGCGGGCTGGTCGCCGTAGGCCAGCGAATAGACGATGCCGGCCTCGCGCGCGCGGCGCGCCAGCAGCGGGCCGGCCAGCGCGTCGGCCTCGACGTTGACCATGATGATGTGCTTGCCGTGTTCGCAGCAGGCCAGCACGTGCTCGATGCCGGCGGCCGCCTGGCCGGTCGCGTCGACCACGATCTCGACGTCAGGGCTGGCGATGACGGCATCGGTGTCGTCGGTGAAATAGACCTTGCCGTTCTTGAGCGCGTCGGCGGTGCTCTCGGCGTTGAGCGCGGCCGCCGGCCAGCCCACGCGGGTCAGCGCGGCGCGCGCCCGTCCTGGCGACAGGTCGGCTACCGCCACCAGGCGCAGGCCGGGCGTTCGCGCGGCCTGGCTCATGAACATGGAACCGAACTTGCCGGCGCCCAGCAGCGCGACGCGCAAGGGTTTCTTGTCGGCTTCCCGCTGCTTGAGCAGGCGATGCAGATTCATGGAAACGCTCCTGTACAGGGCATGTCGCCGTACAGGATAGATCCAAAACATGACCGCTGGATAGCGTCCGTCCGGGGGACTTTCCTGCCTCTGCGGCTGCGGCGCGCGTGGCGGACTGGGCCTCGCGCGGGGTTGCCGGCTTGCCAGGGCTGCCGACAGGGAGCGCGCCAGGTGCGGACTTACTCGTCCGCCGTGTACAGCTCGCCCGCCAGCACGTTGCGCCAGTTGCTCCAGGTGATGCGGGGGCGGTCGGTCACGTCGCGGTTGTAGGGCGCGTCGAACAGGATGTGTTTCCAGCGCGGCTTGACCGCGCCCTGGATGTGGGGCTTGTCGTCGATCAGCAGATTGCCGTGGACCAGGGTCTTGTCCTTGGTCAGCACCAGCCGGTTGGTGGCGTCGCGGCCCAGGTGCTTTTCCACCCACAGGTACTTCTCGGCCACGCAGTTCTCGAACTGCGACAGCGGCGAGGTGCAGATGCGCACGTCCATGCCCAGCGCCAGCAGCTCTTTCACTGCGTCCAGCGCGCCGGGCACGGGCGGCAGGTTGCGGATGAAGCCGGGCGCGGTGTAGATGGCTTCGGCCTTGGCGCGCAGCTCGGGCGCGTAGTCCTCGCGGATGTAGAAGGACTTGCGGTCGTCGAAGGCCACCGGCGCGATGTCGGGGTGGCGGGCGCGCCAGGCGTCGATGAAGGCGTGTTCGAAGTCGGCGAGCACGCCGTCTTGGTCGAGCAGGATGATCATGGGGATCCCGGGTCGTTGCGACCCGCAGATTGTGCCAGAGCGCTCAGGCGGCGGGCTGAGGGTGGGGTTGTGGGC